>PKVB01000017.1:72007-88257 GCA_003131365.1 Gemmatimonadota bacterium
TGCCGGTATTGATGATGTTGTGATTGGTCCCAGCCGGGACGAGCACGGCGAAGCCCGCGCGGATCGCCGTCCGAACGCCATTGAGAACGGCCTCCCCCGTCCCTTCTTCCACGCGAAAGAACTGGTCGANNACGGCGAGACCCTCGATGTCTTTCACAAAGCCTTTCATAAACGACTCCTCCCCCGAGTAATCGGCTTCCGCCTTAGCTGGCGGCCTACAGCACCCGCATGAAGGCCACCAAGTCCTTCTTCTCCTGTTCATTCAGCTTCAATTCCAGGACGAGGTTGAAAAACTCCACCGCGTCGTCCAGCGTCAGCAGGCGGTCGTCGTGCAGATACGGCGGCGAGTCCTTGATGCCGCGCAGCGGGAAGGTCTTGATCGGGCCGTCGGCCGACGCCGTAAGACCGTTAATCGTGACCTCCTTGAAGAAGCGCTCCACCTTCAGGTTGTGCATGGTGTTGTCGGTGTAATACGGCGGGGGGTGGCAGCTCGCGCACTGTCCCTTCCCGGAGAAGATTCCCTGGCCGCGCATCTCGCTCTCGCTGGCTTTGGCAGGATCGAGCTTGCCGAAGACGTTGAGCTTCGGCGCGGGCGGGAAGTCGAGCAGCGCCTGGAACTCCGCCATGAAATGCACCTGGCTTCCGCGTTCGAGGACGTTGGTGCCTTTACGCGTCGCGTCGGCCGGGATGCCGTCGAAGTAGGCGCCTCGCTGCTCGAACTCGGTGAAGTCCTCCACGGTCTTCATCGCCCGTTGCGAACCGAACAGGCGCTGAATGTTCACGCCCCGCAACGATGGCGTGTCGATCCGATGCCGATGCTCATTGGGCCGAATATCGCCGACCGTGTGGGTGGCGGCGTTCGTATGGCCGTTGGCGTGACAGTCGAAGCAGGCCACGCCCTGAGAGGCCTTCAAGCTGCGGCGGTCTTCGATGGCGTTGAACTGCTGCTGGGGAAACGGCGTGACCAGCAACCGCAATCCTTCGAGTTGCTTGGGATTGAGGATGTCCTTGAACAACTCGTTGAAGTTGCTGAGCGTCACCAGTTTCCCTTGCGAGACGTCGCCCAGATCCGGCCTTGTTGTCAGATAGATCGGCGCCGGGAACTCGGGCAGGAAATNNAAGTCGAAGTCGAGGTCGAAGCGAGTCAGATCCCGATCGGTCTGCTTCTTCGTTTCCTCGATGAGGAATTTGGGGAAGATCATGCCGCCTGCTTCGTGGTGGGGATGCGGCAACGGAAGAAAACCGGCGGGCCAGAGCTGCTTTTCCTTGACTTCCTCCGGCGACAAGGCCGCGAGTTTCTCCCAGCTCATGCCCGCTGGCAACTTGACGCGCACGCCGTCTTGCACCGGCTTGCCGCGCGACATGGCCGTTCCCCTGGCCGGCCGGTCGGCGAGGTCGTAGCGCGCCGCGAGCAAATCCTGTTGGCGCTTCGCGAACAGCGGTTTCTCCGCTTGAAGGCGTTTTACCAGGGCGGGGAAGTCTTCAGCGACGACCGAAGGTGCCTGCGCCAAGCAGACAACCGCCGTGGTGGGCAACGCGGCCAGGAACCATCCCATTCGAGACCAAACTGACATGGCGGACTCCTTCTCAATGTGTCGAAGTAACGAAACTTTCAATGTTACACCCCCGTTCGTGGGCGGCGGAATCGGGGAAACCGACCCTCGATTGTGGTGAGTCCCCTGATTGGCAGCGGCACCCGGCCCAGGCAAAGCTGGTTGCATTCGCAAAGGGGCCACTGGGGTGGCGGCGTGCAAGAAGGCCGGGGTCGCAGTGCGTATCCACGATCTTCGTCACTGTTTAGACCAGTAGGGGACGGACAGTGGTGTTCCTGGAATCCAAAGTCCGGATGCCTGCGCGCCGTTTCATGTCGGCTTGGTGTATCGACGCTAACGGTAGCCTCTCTTGTCTATTGCTCATCAATCGCGCGAGTCTCGCAACCCTAGGACTCTCCACCGGACAGAGCTTCGATGAACCAGGTCACGAGCAAACGGAGACGGGTTCTAGTGCGCTGCTATAACCCAGCTTCCGCCCAGCGCCTTGTACAGCTCCACTGTTGCGCTAAGATATTGCTGCTCCACCTGCACGAGACTGAGTTGCGCGTTGAAGAGGCTCTGCTCAGCGCTCAACACTTCCAGGTAACTGGAGACCCCGCTGGCGTAGCGTCTCTCCGCGATGGTTGCGGCGATTGAAAGAGCGCGCACCTGCGTCTGCTGAGCAACGAACTGATCGCGGCCAAGCCGCACACCGGCGAGCGCGTCGGCCGCCTCGCGGAGCGCAGCCAGCACCGTCTGGTCGTACTGCGCCTTCAGCTCCTCGGCGCGCGGCCGAGCCGCGCGCTCCTCGCTCAGCAATCGGCCGCCCGTGAAGATCGGAAACGACAGACCAGCCTGAAGCGTGTAGATGTCTCCCGGACCCGCGAACAGATTGTTCAGCTGCGGGCGTTGCGCACCGTATTCCGCGCTGATGATGATATTTGGAAGCCTGTTCGCAACCGCAACGCCGATGCGTGCAAGCGCCGCCTGCATGTCACGTTCCGCGCGCAACACATCCGGACGCCTGGCGATCAACGCGCCCGGCAACGAATCGGGGACCGTCACCGACTGGATTACCTCCTCGAGCGGGCGACCCCGGGGAATGTCACCTGGCGGCTGGCCCATGAGCAATGACAACGCGTTCTCCTGCTGTCGCCGCTGGAGTGCAAACTGCGCGAGTCGCGCCGCTGGGTCGGCCACCTGAGCCTCGAACTGCCGGACATCCAGCTCGGAGATCTGCCCCTCGCCGAAGCGGCGGCGCGCAAGCTCCAACACGGCCTGTCCTGCAGCGCGCGTCGCCTCTGCGACACGTATGCTCTCGTCCAGCTGGCGGAGTTGCAGATACGACGTCGCGACGTCGCTCACCAACGTCAGTGCGGTCGCGCGTTCATCCTCCTCGCGACCCAGGAGGTCAAAGTTCGCTGCCTCCGCGCCGCGGCGGAGGCGTCCCCAGAAATCCAGCTCCCACGAGACATCGCCGGTTGCGCGGAATGCCTGGTACTTGATCGGCGGCGACCCTGCGAGCACGATCTTGTTCTTGCTCGCGGTGCCGTTCGCCGTTACCTCCGGGAAGAGCGGGCCGATCGCGGCGCCATGTAACGCTCGATACTCACGGATGCGCGCCTGAGCGAACCGCAGATTGCGATTGTTGTCAATCGCCGTCTGGATAATGGCGACCAACGTCGTATCGCGCAGAATGTCGAGCCACGTGAGATCCTTCGTGGGTTGAAGCTGGAGAGGCACCGGGTTAGACAGCGATTGCGGCGCAGACGCCGGGCTATCCGCGGCCCGTGCAGCCGCGAGCGAGTCCAGAAACACCCGCGCGGCCGGCGGCACCGCGTGGTCGGTCGTATGCGAGACCGTCGGAACGACGGGAGTAACAGCCGTCGATGGTCCAACGGCGCAACCGGCGAGCACGCAGGACGCGGCCGCGAACGCCGTCCGCAGCACCTGATTGGATGATGTCACTACTCTGGCACCAAGTGGCCAGGTACAGGCACGCCAGCGGCCGGAACGGCGGCGTCCCCGGTTCGTGTTGCACGCCGATTGGCGAGCCCTTCGATCGCTGCAAAGAAGAGCGGGATGAAGAAGACTCCGATCGACGTCGCGACGAGCATTCCGGCAAACACCCCCGTACCCAGCGAATGGCGGCTGGCTGCTCCCGCGCCCCCCGCAATCACCAGTGGTGCGACGCCAAGAATGAATGCGAACGACGTCATGAGGATGGGACGGAAGCGCTCACGCGCAGCCTCGACGGCCGCGTCTCGTATGGACATGCCCGATCGCCGTAACTCGGTCGCGAACTCCACGATGAGGATCGCGTTCTTCGCGGCAAGTCCCAGCACCGCCAGCAGCGAAACCTGGAAGTAGATGTCGCTCGGCAGACCGCGAAGCCAGATGCCGAGATAGGAACCGAGAATGCCGAACGGAAGCGCGAGGATGACGGCGAACGGAATCGCCCAGCTCTCGTACTGCGCGGCAAGCACCAGAAAGACGAGTACGAGTCCGAGCGCGAGCACGAGTCCGCCCTGCCCGGCGGAGGCGCGCTCCTGATATGACTGGCCACTGTATGCGTATCCAACGCCCTGCGCCGCGTACTTGTCGGCGACCAGCTTCTCCGCCGCGTCCAGCCCTTCGCCGGAGCTATGTCCCGGGGCAACACTCGCCGTCACCATCGCGGATGGGAAGCCGTTGAAACGGGTAAGGAGGACCGGAGCACCGCGCATCTCGGTTGTCGTAAGCGCGGACAATGGGACCATCTCTCCGCTCGTGCTTCGCACATAGAAACGACCGATGTCTTCGGGCCGCTGCCTGAACTGCGATTGCGCTTCCGCCTGCACCCGGTACGTGCGGCCGTAAAGGTTGAAGTCGTTGATGTACAGGTTGGAGAGCATCGCCTGCAGCATCGAGAAGATCGTCGCGCTATTCACGCCACGGGACTCTGCCGCATTTTCGTCGACGTGCACGAACAGTTGCGGTACGTCAGTACGGATATTCACCGTCGGATTCTGCAGCGACGGTACCGTCTTGAGATCCGCGACGAAATTTCGTGCGGCGTTCGCAAACGCGTCGTAGTCGGTACCGGCGCGCTGCTGCAGATTCAGCTCGAGTCCAGCTGTCGTGCCCAGTCCCGGTATTTCGGGCAGGTTGAAGCCGAATGCAATCGCATCCCTCATTCCGAAAAGCTTGCCATTGACGCGTTGGAGAATGGCGTCCACACCGTCCGACCTGCTGTTGCGCTCGCTCCACGGCTTGAGGCTGACGAACATGATCGCGGCGTTGGTCTGCGATGATTGGGACAGAAGATCGAGCCCGACGAGAACCACCACGTTGGTGACGGCCGGCTCCTTCCGAATGATCCCTTCGATCTGTTTCACGACCGCTCGCGTGCGCTGCAGCGACGCGGCATCGGGGAGTTGGACGGCAACGGCGAAATAACCCTTGTCTTCGCTCGGCAGGAAGCTGCCGGGCACCACTCTCCAGAGGAGCAGGAGGACAGCCACCAGGCCCACGAACACGGCGAGCCATAGCCTGGGCCGGTCGATGATGCGCCCCGCCGCCTCGGCGTACCGTTTCGTCACTTTGCCGAAGCCGTGGTTGAACCAGTTGTAGAAGCGATTGTCCGTTTCCTCTGTGGGCTTGCGAAGCATCACACCACAGAGCGCCGGAGTGAGCGTCAGCGCGACCACGCCCGACAGCACCACCGAAATCACGATGGTGATCGCGAACTGCTTGTACATCGTCCCCGTGATGCCACCAACCAGAGCGACGGGAATGAAGACTGAGCACAGCACGAGCACGATCGCTACCAGCGCACCGCTCACCTGATGCATCGCCTTGTTCGCTGCCACGCGTGCCGAGACGTGCTCGTCCGCCATGATCCGCTCGACGTTCTCGATGACGACGATCGCGTCGTCCACCACGATGCCGATCGCAAGCACCATCGCGAACAGCGTAAGCGTGTTGATCGTGAAGCCGAGGAATTGCAGGCCAAGGAACGTACCGATGATGCTCACCGGCACCGCGAGCACGGGAATCAACGTCGCGCGCCAGCTTTGAAGGAAGACGAATACCACCAGCGTGACCAGCAGCATTGCCTCCGCCAGCGTCTTCACGACTTCCTTTATGGATTCGGTGATGAATGGCGTCGTGTCGAACGGGATCTTGGCTTCGACCCCGGCTGGCAATGACTTGGAAAGCTCCTTCAGCCGCGCGGCTACCGCGTTCTTGACGTCAAGGTTGTTTGCGCCCGGACGCGCGTAGACGATCATGAGCGCCGTCGGCACTCCGTTCAACCGCCCGCCCGCATCATAACCCTGCGACCCGAGGTGCACCTGCGCGATGTCGCCAAGGTGGACGATCGAGCCGTCCGGCCGTGCACGTACGATGATGCTCGCGAAATCCGACGGTGTGGTGAGACGCCCCGTCGTCGTCACCGGCAACGTCAGCTGCGTTCCCGCGGGTGCCGGCTCTCGGCCGAGGCGGCCAGCCGGCTTCGTCGAATTCTGCGCCTGCACGGCAGCGGCGACATCGTCGACCGTGATGCCAAGCTGCGCCATCTTCTCCGGGTCCAGACTCAGGAGCATCGCGAAATCGAGACTGCCAAATGTGCGCGCCAAGCCGACACCGGGCACTCGCTTGATCTCGTCCTCGATATAGAGCTTCGCGTAGTTACTCAGGTACGACGCATCGTAGCGCGGATCCTTTGACGTGAGCGTCGCGACGAGCAGGATGTCGGAGTTCGCTTTGGTGATTGTGACGCCAAGTTGCCGCACCGATGCCGGCAACTGCGGCAACGCCAGGTTGACGGCGTTCTGAACGTCCACCGCGGCGAGATCCTGATTGCGCGAGACATCGAACGTGAGCGACAGGTTCATCGTCCCGTCACTCGCATTGGATGACTTGTAGTAGAGCAGGCCGTTCAGACCCGACAGTTGCTGCTCGATCGGCGCGGCCACGGAGCTCGCGACGTCCTGCGCGCTTGCACCCGGGTAGACAGCCGTCACCTGCACCGCCGGCGGCGTGATCTGCGGGTACCTGTTCACCGGGAGCGACAGCATCGCGAAGGTGCCGAGCAGCGCGATGACGATGGATATGACACCAGCCAGAACCGGACGCTTGACAAAAAAGTATTCGGATGTCTTTGTCGCCGGCGGATGCGCAGCCGGGTCTGGCATCGCCGTGCTCATCGCGCCAAGCCCTGACGGGGCGCGCTCTGGCTCGCCACCGGGGGAGCTGCCGCCGAATCGACGAACGGCGTCGCGTGCACCGGTGCGCCCGGATGGATCTTCTGCACGCCATCCACGACCACGCGATCACCGGCAGCGAGCCCCGTCGAAATGAGCCAATCGCTGCCGGTCCACGCCGTCGCCTTCACATCACGCGACGCCACCTTGTTGTCCGATCCGACGACATAGACCATCTGACCTCCCATCTGCTGGAGGACGGCGCGTTGTGGAATCACGATGGCGTCTTTGTGCGCAAGTCCGTGCAGGCGCACGCGCACGAATTGGCCCGGCAGCATGATACCGTTCGGGTTGGCGAACTCGGCGCGATACTCCTGCGTGCCAGTTTGCGGATCCACGACCGGATCGATGTATCCGATGCGGCCTTCAGTCGGGAATGAATGTCCATCAGGCAGCGTCGCCTCGACGCGGGCGGAGCCGCCGGGTGCAATCGCGCGAGCGTACCCCGGACTGCGGCGCCATTCCGCCTGTTCGTCCGTTGATGGCCGAAAGGTCACATAGATCGGATCCAGAACGTCGATTGTCGTGAGCAAGTCCGCGGGGCCGGTGACACGGGCGCCGACGTCCAGCATCGTGCGCTCGATGCGTCCACTGATCTGCGCACGAACCGTAGTTTCGCTCAGGTTCTTTTGTGCGGCGTCCACGGTCCCGCGCGCATCGTCCACGGATGCGCGCGCCGACTTCACCTGCGCATCCGCGTTATCGACGTCCTGTCTTGCTACCGCGTTACCTGGCAGAAGCGCATGGAGTCGCTCGGCGATCGTCTCGGCGTTGGCCAGAGTGGCTTGCGCGGACGCGAGCCGCGCTTTCGCGCTTCGCCATTCCGCGTCAGACGTCGTGGGGTCGATGCGGTACAGCACGTCGCCGGCGTGTATCTGCACACCCTCGATGAATGGTCGCGCGAGAATGACGCCAGTAGCCTGCGCGCGAACCTGCACGCTTCGAAACGCACGGACCTGACCGGTGAACTCGAGATTGTCCTCAACAGTCCGCGGCGTAACCGTGATCACTGAGACTTCCGCCGGTAGCGGAGCGGGAGGCGGCGCAGATTTCGAGCATGCAACACCTAAGACCGCCCCGCATGCACCGGTGACCAGCGGATGCCATCGTGAGCGCCTACCGGCCCGGCGTGCCACAATGGGCTCGCGGATACAACACCGAGAAAACACGGAATGACTTGCGGGACGAGTGATTGACATATGGGATTTATGGGAGCGGCGAAGCAACACGACGTGCCGCCGCAGGGTGAATCGACTCACTTCGCGACATCCTCGCCGCATCACCCGCGTATTCGGTTGTAATAAGCTGGACCGCGCTATGAAGATTCTGCGCCATTCAGGGCCGCTACTCCCCTTGGCACACTGGCGGCACACAAACGCAAACTAAGACTGCAACCGATGCGTCTCGCCGCGCAATCAAAACCTTCAGTTCCAACCACTTAGAAAATGACCCGGGTGGGTTTCGAACCCACGACCTACGGATTAAAAGTCCGTTGCTCTACCAACTGAGCTACCGGGTCTTGATGGCCTTCAAGATACAACGGACAGTGCATCGAGTCAGCCGCTCGCGTGCAGCTCGTCCGATGGTGTGGGAAGGCCTGCTGATGGTGCGCTTCCCGATGTCCGGGAGGCATCGGGATAATATCACAAACCTGTGTTAGGCCACCCTGGCGGCACTCCCGCAGCGAACTGGGCACTCCTGGTGGCTCCGCGCCGTAAGAATCGTCTTCAGAGTATCCCGAATCACGGGCGCGAAAATGCCATTTGCCTTCTCAAAGGTCAACGCAGTGATGCGCGCTGTGAGGATGTCCCGCCAGCGTGAGGTTGCGGCTGCGCGCATGACTGCGCTCGAGGAGAGCAATCATCTCCTTCAGAGTCAGGCTCGCCAGCTCGAGAACCAGACCAACGAAGCCCGTGAGTTGGCACACGAGCTCGCCCTTACCAACGAGGAATTGCGCGCCGTCATCAGCGAGGCGAGGAAAGCGTGGGCGGCCGCCGACTCGGCCAACCGCTCGAAGGCCGAGTTCCTCACGGTGATGAGTCACGAGCTGCGGACTCCGCTCAACTCGATCGGCGGCTACGTGGATCTGCTGGAGATGGAACTGCGCGGACCGCTCACCGGCGCGCAGAAATCCGACCTTACTCGCATCAAGCGGAGCCAGCTGCACCTGCTGGGCATCATCAATGACATTTTGAACTTCACCCGACTCGAAGCCACCGAGGTGAAATACGACATCATCGATGTGCCGCTCCGCCCGCTGATCACCGATCTCGACGCTGTTGTGAGCTCGCTCGCGCGCGCCAAGTCAGTGGCCTACCGGTGTGATTCGCCCTCGCGCAACGTGTACGCGCGCACCGATCCCGACAAGCTTCGGCAGGTCATGATCAACCTCCTCTCCAACGCGGTGAAGTTCACGCCGGCGGGCGGACGCGTCAGGGTTTCGTGCACGCTCAAGGAAAAAACGGTTTCGATCCACGTCGAAGACAATGGACCCGGTATCCCTCACGACAAGCACGAGTCCGTGTTCGAGCCGTTCGTGCAGCTCGATCGGGGTCTGACCCGGACGACCGAAGGCACCGGACTCGGCCTGGCAATCAGCCGCGGCCTGGCGCGGGGGATGGGCGGAGACATAGTGCTGAGAAGCGACCCGGGCGTCGGCTCCGTGTTCACTGTGACCGTTCCGCTGGCGACTCGAACCCCTAGCCATAACCGGAAGGAACTGCAACGGAACGAGAGGTGAGCTGCCAGCTGACAAATCAGTGCTAGCTCCGCCTTGCGCCCCGAAGCCGGTCGTGGGATTTTCGCTCTCCCATAGCCTCCTGCTCCAATGCCAAGCAGAAACACAATTCCCCGCCTTTCGGTCGTCATCGGTGCCATCGCCTGCGCGTCGGCCCCGCTCCAGCGCCAGACAGCCACCCCCGAAACCGCCGCCGGATCGCAGCTACAGGCGAAGACAGAGGGAATGGAGAGGCGCGACGGATTTATTCCCCTGTACCTCGATACCAGACAGGGAAAGATCTACCTCGAGATCCCGCGCGACTCGACCCGGGCGTTGATGTTCGTCAGTCTCGCCACTGGGCTTGGATCGAATCCTATCGGCCTCGACCGCGGAGCGAGCGGCGATTCCTACATCGCGCGCTTCGACAGGAACGGGGACCGCGTCCTCGTCGTATTCGAGAACTGGAACTACCGCACGTCGGCGCTGGACAATCCGGCCCATGCGCGATCCGTCATCGAGGCTTTTCCGCCCAGCACTCCCGCGTCGCTCCCGATCATCGCGCAGGATGGTCTACGGCTGGTAGTCGATGCGACCGAGTTTTTCATGCGCGACTGGAACGACGTGGCTGGCGCCATCGCCTCGAGCGACGAGGGCGCGTACTCCGTCGCTCGCGACCGCTCGAGCATTTACTGGCCGCACACGAAGGCATTTCCCGAAAACACCGAAGTCGACGTCGCGCTCACATTCGCCACTCAGGGTAGACCGGGACAAACCATCTCGTCGATAGTTCCCGACGGAAAATCGTTCACGCTCAGGCAGCACATCTCGCTGCTGCCGCTTCCCGATCCCGGCTACAAGCCGCGCGCGCTCGACCCGCGGGTCGGGTTCTCCGACGTCGTTTTCAAGGACTACGCGCAGCCCATTCAACAGCCGCTCGAGCAGCGCTGGATCGCGCGCCATCGACTCGAGCGCGTGAATCCCGCGGATCCGAATAGTCCGATCAGGAACCCGCTGGTCTACTACATCGACCGCGGCATTCCGGAGCCGATCCGAACCGCGACGAAGCAGGGCGTCAGCTGGTGGATCGACGCATTCGATCGCGCCGGACTCAAGGGTGGATTCAGAGTCGAGGATCTGCCCGAGGGCGTGGACCCGATGGATGCCCGCTACAATGTCGTCCAGTGGGAGAATCGAAACGAGCGTGGCTGGTCCGTCGGAGGCTCCCTCGGCGATCCGCGCACGGGCGAGATCATCAAGGGTATGGCACGTCTGGACTCGCACCGTGCCCGGACCGATTACAACATCTACGCCGGGCTGTTCGGCGCGGACGCGGCTGCCGCTGACACCGCGTTCGTACTCGCTCGCGTGCGCCAGGTGAGCGCGCACGAAGTGGGACATACGCTTGGCCTGTCTCACAACTACATCGCCTCGACCTACGATCGCGGGTCGGTAATGGACTATCCGCCGCCCCGCGTTACCGTCAACGCGGCTGGCGACATCGACATCTCGAGCGCCTACGCCACGGGCCCCGGCGCGTACGACGTGTTCGCCATTCACTGGGGATACGGGATTTTTCCCCCCGGATCCGAAACAGACTCGCTCCGTGCCATCGTCGAGGACGGCTTGCGGCGCGGACTTCTCTTCCTCTCGGATGCCGACGCGCGTCCAGATTTCGCGTCTGACCCGCGGACAAATCTCTGGGATGATGCGTCGACGCCCGCCGAGTTTCTGCGGCACGAGATGGCAGCGCGGAGCCTGGCGATGGCCAGATTTGGAGAGCACAACATCCGCGTCGGGGAACCAGTCGCGCTCCTGCAGGAACGGTTCGTCCCCCTCTATCTCATGCACCGCTTCGCGCTCAACTCGCTGACAAAGACGATCGGCGGCATGGAGTACGCGAACGCGATACGGGGCGACCGGGTGCAGGCGACCCACCCGATCGACGCGGCCACCCAGCGCGTGGCGCTCGCGACCCTGATTTCCGCGCTCGATCCGCGCGAGCTCGCGATCCCTGATACTGTTCTCACGTTGCTCGGACCGCGGCCATTTTCCTACCAGCCGTACGTTGAGCTGTTCAGCAGCCGCACACGCCCGGCGTTCGACGAACTGGGAGCGGCGCGCACGCTGGCGCAGATGATCGTTGATGGAATTCTTCAGCGGGAGCGCGCCGCGCGCGTCGTGGCATTTCAGACGCGCATGCCGAACCCGCTCACGCTCGGCGAAGTAGTCGACGCGCTGACGTCCGATTGGGGTGCGCCCAGGCTCGCCAGTCAAAAGCTTGACGCGCTGAGAAGGGTTGCGCAGCGAGCGGTCGTCGATCGCATCCTGCTTCTGGCCGCGGACAAGGAAGCGGCGCCAGAGGTCCGCTCGCTCATCGAGCTCAAGATGAATTCCCTGCGTGCGCGCAGCCGCGCGCTGTCTTCATCGGGAGATGA
This sequence comes from Gemmatimonadota bacterium, assembly GCA_003131365.1. Taxonomy (GTDB): domain Bacteria; phylum Gemmatimonadota; class Gemmatimonadetes; order Gemmatimonadales; family Gemmatimonadaceae; genus UBA4720. The sequence continues at coordinate 83,940 of PKVB01000017.1, forward strand.
ACAGCGCCGCGCGCACTGGACGAGCATCGCCGCGGATCTGAATCGCTGGCTCGAGCGACAGGAGCTTCCCTCCCCGACTCCAGCGCTGCGCGCGCCGCCAGGAGATCCGTTCGGCATCGATTGGTAGTCCACTACGCGCCCCATGGTGCATGTGGTGGGAGCCGCTTAGCCCACGGAGCTCTGCGCCTGAGCGATCACCACGTATCATGCTGTGATTCTTGCAGTGTTGAGCGCTTGAAACTGTTGTCCCCAGCAGTGCTCTGCTGCTCCAGTTGTCCAATTTCTCATCTCTACAGTCCCACTTGCCCAACCATCAGGCATTGACGAGCCCGGCCAGGCTCGCTGCTCTCCACAACACGGGACTTCTCGAGACGGCCGCTGACGACCGCCTGGATGTCTTCACGCGCCTCGCGGCGCAAGTCCTCGACGTCTCCACCGTTCTGANNCGCCAAACGCCAGTACTTCAAGAGCGTGGCCGGTAACGGCGGTTCACCTTCGGCTGGCTGGAATCCGCTCGACGCATCGTTCTGCCAGGACGTCGTCGGGACGGGAATGCCGCTCGTGATGGCTGATGCGCGGAACGACCCAGTCTTCGCTGACAGCGGAACCAAAGTCACGGCTTACGCGGGTGTCCCGCTCATCACCGAAGACGGGCACGTGCTCGGCGCTCTATGCGCATTCGATCAAAAACCGCGCGCCTGGAGCGAGCGCGATATCGGCGTGTTGACTGCACTTTCCACGGCAGTCATGTCCGAGATACAGCGCCGCGTTGCCACGCGCGCGGTACAAGACACGCAACTCCGCCTGATCGCCGAGCGAACTCTCTCGCACGCGGTCCAGCAGCAAATGCCGGTCGGCGTCGTTGTGGCGGAAGTGCCGTCGGGGCGGCTCGTTTCGGTGAACGCCCAGATGACGGAGATCTTCCGGACGTCGTTCACGCCCTCGCCCGACCTGCACAGCTACAACGAATGGGTCGGGTTTCGCGAGAGCGGCACTCCGCTCGCCGCCCTCGAGTGGCCGCTGGCGCGCACTGTACTCAGCGGGGAGAGCGTGCGTGGCGAAGAAATCCGCATTCTCCGCGGCGATGGCTCAGATGGCTACATCCGCATGAGCTCCGCTCCCGTGCACGATGCTGATGGCAAGGTCGTAGCCGCCGTCGCGATTGTGGTTGACGTGACCGACCAGCGAAAGGCCGAGCGCGCCGTGCGCACGACCGACGAGCGTTTTCGCTTCGTGGCAAGAGCCACGAACGACGTCATCTGGGACTGGGACATCAAGACCAGCGCTCTCGTCTGGAATGATTCCGTCGAACACGTATTCGGGCACCAGCAGAACAAGATCTTTCCGGAGATCAAGTGGTGGTTCGATCACATCCATCCGGAGGATCGCGATCGGGTCACCTCCGGAATTCACGGAGTACTTGATCACGGAGGAACGAACTGGAGCGATTCGTACCGCTACCGCCGCGCCGACGGGACATACGCCAACGTGATGGATCGTGGTCACGTCGCGCGCGACAGCACTGGCACGGCTATCCGCATGATCGGCGCGATGACAGACGTAACAGAGCGCTCTCGCTCTGAGGCGGCGATCAGGTTCCAGGCGCAACTGCTCAACGCCGTACAGCAGGCAGTCGTGGCCACGGATCCCGAGGGGATCGTGATCTTCTGGAACGCCTTCGCAGAAAACCTTTACGGGTGGGCCGCCGAGGAGGCCGTTGGAAAGCCGATTCAGGAGTTGACGCCATCGCCCTTTCTTCGCGATCACGGGGGAGAGATCGGTCAGCGCGGCGCAGCCGGAGAGAGCTGGACGGGCGAGTATCTGGTGCAGGGGAAATCGGGCAAGGCGTTCCCCGCTCTGCTCACCACCGCTCCCGTTCGCGACGAACGCGGAACCGTGCTCGGGTATGTGCGCGTCTCGATCGATCTGACCGAGCGGCGCAACCTCGAGGAGCAATTCCGCCAGTNNGCAGAAGATGGATGCCGTCGGCCGACTGGCCGGAGGAATCGCTCACGATTTCAACAATCTCCTGACGGTGATCAGACTCAACACCGAGATCATCATGGAGGGATTCGACCCCACGGATCCCCGCAGCGAGGACGTGAAGCAGATCAGAAGCGCGGCGGAGCGGGCTTCCACACTCACCAGGCAGCTGCTGGCATTCAGCCGCAAGCAGATTCTGCAGCCAAGAGTGCTCGACATGAACAGTGTGGTGGCGACCGTCGAGCCCATGCTGCGACGTCTCATCGGCGAGGATATCACGATCGCCTCGGCCTGCGCCGCGCGTGGGTATGTCGTCGCCGACCCGGGCCAGCTCGAGCAGATCCTCGTGAATCTGGTGGTTAACGCTCGCGACGCGATGCCTCAGGGCGGCACGATAAGCATCGAGACCCGGAACGTCGAGCTGGACGAGACTTACACCAGCGAGCACGCGCCGGTCATGCCTGGACGCTACGTGATGCTCGCCGTGGGAGACACGGGCGTCGGAATGAGCGTTGACACGCGGGAGCACGCGTTCGATCCGTTCTTCACGACAAAGGAAGCCGGCAAGGGGACGGGCCTCGGCCTGGCAACCGTGTATGGAATCGTCAAGCAATCGGGCGGATACGTCTGGATTTACAGCGAGCCGGGGCATGGAACCTCGCTCAAGCTCTATTTTCCGGAGGTCAGCGCCGTCACGGCCTTCCAGCCAGGGGAATACAAGCCCGCCACGAAGGAAGCGTCGCGGGGATCCGAGACGATTCTGGTCGTCGAAGACGAAGAGGCAGTGCGCGGATTAACGTCGCGGATTCTGGAGAAACAGGGTTACCGAGTCCTGTCGGCGCAGCACGGACGCGAGGCAATGGACATCGCGACGAAGGAGGTAGGCATAATCGATCTGGTGCTTACCGACATCGTGATGCCCGGCATGAATGGCAGGGGTCTGGTGGAGCGGCTGGCGGGAATTCGCCCGAGAATGAAGTCGCTCTATATGTCGGGTTACACCGACGACGACATCATCAGACGGGGATTCATCGAGCCCTCGAAGAGTTTTCTTCAAAAGCCCTTCACTTCTGAAGCCTTGCTGCAAACGGTGAGGAAGGTTCTCGACGAGGGCTGAGCCGCGGCCGAGTTGAGCGCGCGTGTACTGACCTGTATATAGGATCATGAACTCGAACGCTATCGGCGTGGCGGCGGCGGTGATTTCACTCGCCCCGCTCGCGAATTACGCTTGCGCCCAGGATACGACGGTAGCCAAGCTCGAGCCGGTAGTCGTGGAGGTCGGGCGCGGAACACACAGATCCCCCCTCGACCTCCCTTTTGCTGTCACCGTTCAGACCCCGGACTCGATGCGACCGGGTCAGCGGCATCTCTCGCTCGATGAGACACTGTGGCTGATCCCCGGTCTCTCGGTCTCGAACCGAAACAATCCGTCGCAGGATCCGCGCATCTCCATTCGCGGCTTCGGCGCGCGCTCCGCATTCGGGGTCCGGGGCATCCGAGTGCTGCGGGATGGCATTCCCCTCACGCTCCCCGACGGTCAGACGCCTGTTGACTACCTCGATCTCGAGTCGGTGGGCCGCGTGGAGGTAATGCGCGGCAGCGCATCCTCGCTCTATGGAAATGCGGGTGGCGGAGTGGTTGACATCCGCACCAGTGACCCGCCTCCAGTTCCGGTTTCGGGTGCTGTTCGAATGTGGACTGGAGCTTTTGACACGCGTCGTCTCGTCGCGAAGACGGGGGGTGCGGCCGATGGATTCGGATATCAGGCCAATGTTGCACGAACCGAAAGTGACGGCTATCGCGACTACTCGCGTCAGCGAATGACGAACGGGTTCGCGCGCATATCGTACGACGACAGCGGAGGGTCCTACGCGCTCGAGTGGCTCGGAGTTAATACGCCGGTCGCGCAGAATCCGGGAGCCATTACTCGAGCACAGTTCGAGACTGATCCTCGAATGGCGGATCCGCTCTCGATAAGAAAAGGGGCCCGCAAGGCCGTGACTCAATCCCAGTTCGGGCTCACAGGGCGTCACAGCGTTGCGCGCGGTGAGATCGAGGCATCGGGATACGTCGGAACACGGAAACTCGACAATCCGCTGACCTTCGCTGTGGTGGATGTTGGCCGCGCGATGTCAGGCGGGAACCTGAGAGCGACACTTCCCTTCTCGGTGCTGGGCGCTGATCACAGACTCACCGCGGGGACGGAAGTCCAGCTGCAGAACGACCTGCGCCTGAATTACACCAACTGCAACGACGTTCCCCCGCTCGCCGCGCCGACGCCAACATGCCCGGTCCTCGGCGTTGAACGCGGGTCTGTGACGCTGGATCAGCGCGA
>PKVB01000142.1 GCA_003131365.1 Gemmatimonadota bacterium
GGCGCGGAATCACCGTCTTCCACTCGAACCAGAAGTCGAAGAGATCGCCATTGATGATCAGCGACTTCGCGTCCCCAGCCAATCCGCGCAGGAACGACACGAACGATCGCTCGATTTGGGGGCTGGCGACGCCCAGGTGCGCGTCCGACACGATGTAACAGGGGGCGTTGAGCACGGCTCAAGTTAGCGCGGGGAGGCAGGCTTTACAAAGCATCCCGGCCGGGGCATTTTCGCTTTTCCCTTCACATGACATCCCATTCCAATCGTGGGACGGCTCACACCGTCGAGTTCCGGGTCCGTTACGCCGAGACCGACCAGATGCAGGTGGTGTATCATGCCAACTATCTGATCTGGTGCGAGATCGGGCGCACTGAATTCATTCGCGCGCTGGGATCACCGTACGCCGAGCTGGAGAGGCAGAACGTCACGCTGGCCGTGGTCGAGGCCAGCCTTCGTTTCCAGTCCGCCGCGCGCTACGACAACCTGATTCGCGTGACCACCACCATCAGCGATGTGAGGTCGCGCACGATCACGTTCGATTACGTGATCAGCAACGCGGAAACGGGGGAGCGCCTCGTGACGGCGTCGACCAAGCTGGCTTCGCTCACGCGCGATTCTCGACTCACTACATTGCCCGAATCACTTCGCAAGGTACTAAAGGATGCGGCTTCGTAAGCACTTCGCTGTCACTCTACTGCTGATCGGAATTTCCGCCAGCGCTCACGCCCAGGTGTTGCCGCCGGCTGTCGGCGCTCGCGAGGTAACCCTCTACGCCCGAATTCTCGCGATGACCGACACACGCCAGCTCGATACGGCGCTCCTCGATCGCGCCCTCGCGAGCAAATGGCGTCCCATGCGCGCGGCGGCAGCTCTCGCCATCGGCCAGGTCGGCACGGAACCCGGAATGGCGGGCGCGTCACGCCTTCGCGCATTGCTCAAGGATGGCGACCTGACAGTCGCCGCCAACGCGGCTTATGCGCTCGGTCTGTTGAGGGATACGGCGTCGATTGCTGACCTCGGCGCGGCGCTCGCGCTGAATCATGAAGTAGCGCGCGAAGCGGCGTGGGCACTGGGCGAGATCGGTGCACCCGCCCGCGCGGCAATTACGACGGCCTTGAGGAGCGGTCACGATCACGACACCGCGATCCAGCTTCTGCTCGCGGCGTCGAAGCTGCGTCCGGTGCCGCTCGCGGAGGTCAAACCATATCTGAGGGAAGGGCATCCGTCAGTCGTATGGGCGGCATCCTACGCGATTGCCCGCACCCGCGCGCCTGGTGGAGTGCGTGAGCTGATCGACCTCGAGGCGTCGCCTGCAATGAGCGCGCGACCCCAGAACCCCGACCGTTCGCCTGAGATGTCGACGCCGTACACCGACTCGCTCAGCGGAAACCAGCGCGCCCGGGCCGAGATCGCGCGTGGCATCGCCAAGTCTGCCTCCGGGGATTCGCTTGGCCCAAAGGCACTAGCCGTTCTCGCTCGGCTGGTTGGTGATATCGATCCACACGTCCGCGTCAACGCCGTCCGATCCCTCGGCACGTACGGTCCGGTGGCGAAGGCATCTCTCATTTACGCGACACGGGACTACGACCCAAACGTGAGAATTGCGGCGGCGCAGAGCTTCGGAACAGTTCTGTCAAAAGATGCTACCGAGCTTCCGGCGCTGTGGGCGGCGGACACTTCGATTGCGTTTCGGTCATCGCTGCTGGCATCAGCCGCGCAGGCTGGCCTGCGGCCAGCGGAGCTGACTGAGTGGGCGTCGAGCCAGGACTGGCGGCTCCGCGCAGCGGTTGCCTCGGCGGCGGGCGACACGATGGATCGCGCGTTTGCCATCTCGCGCGCCGCTCCACTGACGCGAGATCCCGATCCGAGAGTGCGCGAAGCGGCATACGCGGCGCTCGTTCCGCCGACGACGATGCCCCTCGAGGACAGCGTCCACGCTCTCCTCGTGAGCGGCCTTCGGGATCCCGACTTCTACGTGCGCGCAACTGTAATCGGCACGCTAGCTGATCGGCCGTCCGTGGTCGACCTCGCGGCTGTTCTCGCCAGCTACAGTCAGGCAGGTCGTGATTCGGCGAACGACGCGAGGCTGGCGGCGATACAGTACGTCGGCGCCCTCTGGAAAAAAGACAGCAGCTCACTCAATCCGACGTGGCGCGCTCAGCTCGCCGGGACACCGGTGCCGGCCGATCCCCTCGAGCGGGCCGCGGGAAAAGCGGTACCCGTCTGGTCGAGGTGGGGAAACGTCGCGCCAACGGCACGGCCGATTGGATGGTACGAAGGAGTGGTGCGTTCGATCGTGATGCCGGCGTACGTCGGGAAGTCGGTGAACGCGACGATCAACACCGTGCGCGGGGCCATTCGCCTGGAGCTGTTCGGCACCGACGCTCCGATCACGGTATGGAACTTTCTCAGCCTCGCGCGGTCTGGATACTATCGCAATACGCGCTTTCACCGAGTGGTTCCAAACTTCGTTGCTCAGGATGGAGACCCACGTGATGATGGAAACGGCGGTCCCGGCTACGTGATACGTGACGAGATGAATCGTCGCCGCTACGAGCGCGGGGCAGTCGGCATGGCGCTCTCCGGACCCGATACCGGCGGGAGCCAATATTTCATTACTCACTCGCCGCAGCCCCACCTCGACGGTCACTACACGGTTTTCGGGAGGGTCATTCGCGGATACGACGTGCTGGATAAGCTCGTCCAGGGCGACCTGATCACGCGCGTCGATCCCAACTGAAACGACTCGCCGCATTTCGACGATGAAAATCCACAGACTCTTCTCTCTCGTGGTTGCCGCGGCTGTTGGGTGCGTACCATCGGTTGCGCCGCTAAAGGGCGTGCCGGCGCCGGATCGGACACTTCCGTCATTGTCGCTACCGCTTGGGCACCGTCACCTCGTGTTCAAATGGGAATACCAGGAAGGGGAGATCGCGGCCCGCGGCGATGGTGCCGTGCGCACCGCCGCCCCGGACAGCGCGCGACTGGACTTCTTCCTCGGCGGCGGACTCGGAGCCGGAGCAGCTGTGCTTATCGGTGACTCGTTGCGATCACCCCACGCCGAGCTCGCGCGCCGCTACATTCCCCCGTCGCCCATGATGTGGGCGGTACTCGGCCGGCTTGCGATTCCACCTCTTCCGGACACGGTGGTTCGCATAGACGGCGACCTGCTCCGGGCCGACGTCGGGAGTCCTGTGCAGTGGAGAGTAGGCATTCGTGGTGACACGCTGGTCGAGCTCCAGCACATCTCTGGTGGAAAAATCATTGAAAGCATCACGCGCGCAGCAAATGGAGTTTTCACTTATGAGGCGCCTGGGGCAAGGCGTCGGCTCGAGCTTACGTTTCTGCGCGACCAACCTGGATCTTTCGATGCGTCGATTTGGGGTTTATAGTGTTGTTCTGGTTGCGCTGAACGCCTGCATCCCATACAGCTTTACGGGAGGCGGGCTGCCCTCTCACATAAGGACAGTTGCGATCGTTCCTTTCGAGAACCAGACTGCGACTCCAGAACTGCCCCGCGAGCTCACTGAAGCTCTCCGCACCCAACTTCACGATCGGCTCGGGTTGCGGGACGCATCCGAGTCCAAGGCGGGAGCGATCGTCCGCGGGACCATCCAGCGGTACGAGACCGATATTCCCATCGGATTCAGCGCCGACAATAGACAGACGACTACGGCGAAGCGCATGCTGCAGCTCGTCGTCGACATCGAGATGATCGATCAGGTGAGCGGAAAGACGCTCTGGCAGCGTAAGGGCTTGCTCGCCGAGGGACAGTACGAGGAGCGCGGTGAGCCCGCCGGCAGAAAGGTGGCAATCGACCGGATCGTGAACAGCCTGATCGAAGGCGCGCAGTCGCAGTGGTAAATCGCCGAGGAGAGAGCAGGATCGGTTGCCTGCTCCCTGTGCTGATTCTCGCGGTGGCGGCCTATTTCGCGATCGATTTCGGCGAGGCCTATTTCCACTTCTACCAGTTCAAGGACGCAATGGGGCAAGAGGCGAGGTTTTCGTCGGACAAGACGGACGCCCAGATCACCGCTCGACTGTCGGCGCTGGCGGACACTCTCCAGCTTCCACCGGGCGCGGAGCTGATCACCATCGAGAGGACGCCGGCCACCATCACCATTTCGAGTGACTATGACGAAGTCATAAAGCTTCCGCTCAAGAAAGAACGGGTCATTCATTTCCACCCATCGGTTGAGAGCAGACTCTGAAGCCTCGAGATCCAGCGACGAAGATTGCGACATGGGCGGAGGCCGAGCGGTGGAGAGCTGGAAGAAAGGGTCGGGTAGCGTTCACCAATGGCGTGTTCGACCTGCTTCATCCCGGCCATATCGACATCCTCACTGCCGCGCGCAAAACCGCCGACGCGCTAGTCGTCGGCGTCAACAGCGATGAATCCGTGCGTCGTCTCAAGGGTCCTACGCGCCCCGTGCGCAGCGATGCCGAGCGCGCTTACGTGTTGGCGGCGCTCGAGTGCGTGGATCTCGTCGTAATTTTCGCCGATGACACGCCGCTCAACCTCGTCAGACATCTCAAGCCCGACGTGATCGTCAAGGGCGGCGATTATTCGGAAGACACGATCGTTGGCGCGACAGAAGTGAAGAGCTGGGGAGGTCGCGTCGTCGTGGTGCCCATCACTCCAGGCCATTCGACCACCGCCATTATTCGGAAACTCAGTGAAAACAGTTAAAGGGAACCGTGTTGGACGCAGCGTCTCGGACCTTCGGCCGATCACATTCGAGCGCGGTGTTGCCCCGTACGCCGAAGGCTCGTGTCTCATAATCTTCGGCGCGACACGTGTGTTGTGCACGGCATCCGTCGAAGACGGCGTTCCCGGCTGGAAGCGGGGCAAAGGCGAAGGTTGGCTCACCGCTGAATACGCGATGCTCCCGCGCGCGACCCGGACTCGCACGTCTCGTGAGCGCGCGCAGCTGGGCGGGCGCACTCACGAGATTCAGCGCCTGATCGGCCGCAGCGTCCGCGCCATGCTCGACGATTTCAAGTTCGGAGAGTTCACCGTCAAGCTCGATTGCGACGTCCTCGTCGCCGACGGAGGAACTCGCACCGCCGCGATCACCGGCGCATCGGTCGCGATCGTGGATGCGTTCGACTGGATGGTGGAGACCGGCAAGCTCGTTCAGACGCCGATCAAGCGACGCGTCGCCGCCGTCAGCGTAGGAGTGATTGACGGAGAGGCTCGGCTCGATCTCGATTACGCAGAAGACGTGCGGGCCGAGGTCGACATGAATGTGGTGATGAGCAGCGAAGGAAAATTCGTGGAAGTGCAGGGGACGGGCGAGCACGGGACGTTCGATCGCGCGCAGCTCGATCAGCTTCTCGAGCTGGCGATATCGGGGATCCACTCCCTCGACGCCGCTCAGATAAAAGCGCTATCGGAGTGAGTAGGAGGCGTTTCCTTCTGGCTACGCGGAGCGAGGGAAAGCTGCGCGAGCTGCGGGAGATCTTTTCGGAGTTCGGTGTCGAGGCAGTTGATCTCGCGACGATTGGAATTCCGGAGACCGCGCGTGAGAACCACCTCGAGGAGTTCGAGACATTCGAGGAAAACGCGCTCGCCAAGGCACGCTACTTCTTCGAAGTATCGGGCGGCATTCCAACTTTTGGCGACGACTCCGGAATGTGCGTCGATGCGTTGGGCGGTGAGCCAGGCGTCTATAGCAGGCGGTGGTCGGGTCGCGAAGATCTCGAGCGCGCGGCGCTCGACGCGGCGAACAACGCGAAGCTCACGACGCGTATGCGCGAGGCGAGAGCGGAGCAGGGGGACCGGTTTACCGATGCCGGGCGCTACGTCTCGGTTGCCGCGTTCAAGGATGCAACGGGCGAGCTGACGCGCCGCGGGGAAATCGAAGGACGGGTGATCGAGAGTCCACGCGGTACAGGCGGCTTCGGGTACGATCCGTATTTCGAGGCACCTGAATTGGGTGGCACATTTGCCGAGTCATCGATCAAGAACACCGCGGCTGGGAGTCACCGCGCTCGCGCGTTCCGCTCGCTGCTCGCCGCGTTGCGCGCGGAAGGCCGGCTGGAGTAACTTGCGTACACCTCGGGGCGTAGCGTAGCCCGGTATCGCGCCTGCTTTGGGAGCAGGAGGTCCCCGGTTCAAATCCGGGCGCCCCGACTGAGTTAAATCTCGCCCCGACAGCAGGAGATCCGTCTCTGAGGCAAAGAGAGATGGCGTAGTTGGAAAGTTGTAAAGTCAGAAGAGAAGGACAGCAGAAGAGTAGGACTGAAGTGTCTCACGATCGGAGAAGTCAACGATGCACCACGCAATCGCGGCCTTAGTCACAGTCTTGAGCATTGCTGTGATCGCCCCTACGAGCGAGGGTCAATTTCCGCAGCAACAACCACAGCGCGTGACGGGCGCCTGGTCCGATTCGACGCTCGGTCCCGACCGGCGAGCGGAGCTGCTGCTCGCACAAATGACTCTCGACGAAAAAATCGCGCTGGTACACGGCAGCGGCATGCGCTCCGGTGGCGGCTCGAACGGCGGTGCCGGCTACGTACCGGGCATTCCGCGCCTTGGCATCTCTGCATTACAGATGGCGGATGCAGTGGTGGGGGTCACGCGCGGTGCGCAGATGGGCCGGTACTCGACTGCATTTCCCTCGCAAGTTGCGCTCTCGTCCAGCTGGGACGTGCGCGTCGCGTGCGAGGTCGGCGCGACGATCGGCGAGGAGCTCTTTGATCAGGGATACACAATGTCACTGGGTGGCGGCGTGAACATCACGCGTGAGCCGCGCAACGGAAGGAGCTTCGAGTACAAGGGCGAGGATCCCATTCTCGCCGGAAAGCTCGTTGCGAGTGAAATGCGTTGTCTGCAGTCGCGCGGCATTCTCGGCGACATCAAGCACTTCGCGGCGAACGACCAGGAAACGGGACGCAACATCGGCAACGTCATCCTCGACGAACGAAGGCTGCGCGAAACAGACCTGCTGCCGTTCGAGGTGGCGCTGCGTGAGGTGGAAATCTCGGCCGTAATGTGCTCGTACAACAAAGTGAATGGAGACTGGGCGTGCGAGAATTCGTATTTGCTGAACGACTTCCTGAAGAAGAGCATCGGCTTCAAGGGGTTCGTGCTCTCCGACTGGGGCGGCACGCATTCCACGGCGAAAGCCGCGCTCGCGGGCCTCGACATGGAGGAGCCGGGCGCCGGCTACTTCGGCGACTCGTTGAAGGCAGCAGTCCAGCGCGGTGACGTGCCGATGGCGCGCCTGGACGACATGGTCCAACGAATTTTGCGGTCGCAATTCGCCCTGGGACAGTTCGACCGCCAGCCAGCGCGCAAGGTACCGGATATTTTCGCGGGACTCGACGTGGCGCAACGGGCAGCGGAGCGTGGTGCGGTGCTGCTCAAGAATGCGGATCATCGCCTGCCGCTCTCGGCGTCGCGCGTGCGTTCCATCGCGATCATCGGATCGCACGCTGATGTCGGCGTGCTCTCGGGCGGTGGTTCCTCACAGGTGGATGCCCCAGGGGGCAACCCGGTAGCGGCTCCCGGCGGAACGAACACGCCTGGAGGCGGGTTTGGGCGAATTCCGGTTTGGCACCCTTCGTCGCCAATGAAGGCCATTCAAGCGAAGGCGCCGCATGCGAAGATGACATTCGACGCCGGCACGGATCCATCCGCTGCGGCAGCGGCGGCCCGTGCCGCCGAGGTTGCGATCGTCTTTGTCAACCAGCACGCGAGCGAAGGTCGCGACGTGTCCAGTCTTGCTTTGCCAAACGGGCAGGACACGCTTGTTGCCGCGGTCGCGGCGGCGAATCCGCGAACGATTGTCGTGCTCGAGACTGGCGGGGCGGTGACGATGCCCTGGATCGACCGCGTAAGCGCGGTCCTCGCCGCATGGTATCCCGGCATACGTGGCGGCGAGGCAATCGCGAATCTTCTCTTTGGTGACGTGAATCCGTCGGGCAAGCTCGTGCTGACCTTCCCGAAGCGCGAGACTGATCTGCCCCACGCCAGGGTGTTCGGCCCGCCGACCAGCACTGTGTCGTTAGGCGACGCTGCCTTAGCGACGCAACCGGCCGTTGCTCCAGCTGGAGGTGGAGGAGGCGGCGGCGGCGGACGTGGCGGCCGTGTCAGCGTGCCGCCGTTCGACATTCCATACACCGAAGGGCTCAAGGTCGGTTACAAATGGTATGACGCCGAGGGAAAGGCGCCGCTCTTCCCATTTGGCTACGGTTTGTCGTACACGACATTCGCGTATTCGGGACTGCGCGTGGAGACCAGCACGTCGCCGTCCGCAGCGGCGACGGTGTCATTCACGGTGAAGAACACCGGCGCCCGTTCGGGTCGGGAAATCGCACAGGTCTATGCGTCGCTCCCCGCATCAGCCGGAGAGCCGCCAAAACGATTGGTTGCTTGGGATGTCATCGACCTCGCCGTCGGTGAGTCGAAAACTGTTCGTCTGGCTATCGAGCCGCTGTTTCTGTCGGTCTTCGACACAGCTTCCCACGCATGGCGATTGCCAGCCGGCCAATACACCATCCGCGTTGGCGGGTCGTCCGCAATGCTGCCGCTGAACGCGACAATCGCACTGGCGCAGTGATTGGAGACCTTTCGAATGCCTAACGTGACACAAATTCGCCTCGCGCTCGGAGCGCTCCTCCTTCTCACAGGCTGGGGAAGACTGCCTCACGCCCGATAGGCGTGAGCGCACCTCTCGCATCGCAGCGTTGACTGCGAGCGCAGCCATTCGCAGGACACCACAACCGAACACAGCGCTTTCACTGTCGATTGGCGCTGTCTACTGGGCGCCTCACGGACGGCGTCCGGCTGCGGCATCTTCTGCATGCGCAGCGGATTCCAGCACCTTGGAGGTGGGTTCTAGATCAGCGACGAAAACCAGACCATCGGCAGCATCAGGGCCAGCGATTGCGACCGATGGTGCGACAAAGCTGACGGGCGACTTGGGCCAGCTACTAGTTCAACGCTTCGAAGAATTGTATATCGAGATCAACAAGCAACACGCGTAACTCACATTGTCTTTCGGGGTTCATGGTCGTAAGTGGTGGATGAGTNNCAAATCCGGGCGCCCCGACTGAATAACTGCAAGCCTCATCGTCGGTTCGACGGTGGGGCTTTTTGGTCATCTGTGGGGCCGTTACCCGTTTCGTGGCCCGTTTTGCAGCATTATCGGGCTTGTCTTTGACGCCGTCAGTTCGATGTGCCAATCGCCATCGCCGGTAGCGCCATTCTGTACTTTCAGCCGTCGTGCCCACGCCGTGAGCTGATACACGGTCTGTTCGCGGGTATTCCTCTGCTGACACCAGTACGTCTCCGCCGCCGTGAAAACTGGCGACGACCAGGTCAATATCTGCGAGACTGACGGGCTCGCCACCGTGGCGGCTACATGAGTTGTGTCTGTCTTCTCCTGCCACCGATAGTGGACATCGCAATGTGTCTGAGCGCCCATAGGGGTGGCGATGGAGGCTTTCGCCGAGCCAGGTTGGGTAAGCCTTTCCTTGGCGCTCTTGTCAGCTGGCGGTGGCGGCCTCACCGATACGCTGATCACGGCGATTGCCGTGGATATGGAGGATTTCCTGATAGGACTCCTCTTTTTATAGGGGAATAAATCACCATGAAGCAAGCTGAGACGAGGGAAATACTGACCGATCGCAGACCTCGACCGCCGAAGGGATGGTTGTACGGCGTTCTGCTGACGATCCTTCTTTTTTGGGTCACGGGCATTGTTTGGCAGGCGTTCAGGGCGCACGAAATTTCTTTCGTGAGTTTCGCAGGTGGGGCAATCTCCATACTCGCGACGGTGCTGATCGCTCATCAGGCCCTCACAAATGAGGGCTACCGGACATCGAAAGGCACCTTCATAGCGCGACGGGTGCTCTTGCCTTTGGGCATCCTCGTTTACATCGTAGGGCACGGCTTTTAGCTATATACCCTAGTGTGGTTGCACGAAGATGGTCAAATCCGGGCGCCCCGACTAAATATGAGAAACCCCTGCAGCTTTCCTGGCTGCAGGGGTTTCTCTTTGCTCGGAACGCTCGCTTTCTCGTCAGCGGAGCGAGGTCAATCCTAAGATGGTCGTGAGCAAGCCGGCGAGGATCGATGAATTGCCATTTGCTAAGGTCGACCCGTATTGAGACCGGCTGTAGTATCCGTCTGTGTACCCGCGCTGGAATCCCTGTCGGAAATAATAGTTGTAGTCGCTCTGATCGACGTAGTTTCCCGCGTAACCATAGTTGGCATCCTGATACGCGTAAGAGTTTTGGAAGTTCGGCGTCAACCCGTCCTGCCTGTCGGCTTGCCCGAAGCGCACACCCTCTTGATAGCCGTAGTTCACGGCCTGCCGCAGTACGTCGGCTCCGTACTGGTTCGTCTGGCGATTGACGCCGCTGTAGGCGTAGCGATAGCTGGGTGCCGTACTGATGTACGGATCGTTAGAGTAATTGCGGGCGGTCTGTAAACGCAGCTGCTGCGCCCGGAGCTGGGCCAGGTACTGCTGCTGGGCCCGATACTGCGCGGCGCGCTTCTGCTGCTGCTCCTGGGCCGCTTGCAGTTGACCGAGACGAACCTGCTGGTCGAGGCGCTGTCTGTACTGCGCCGAGCGTTGCTGCTCCGCCTGAGCCCGTTGACGCTGATCGGCCGCCGGAACTACCATTGGCGGAGCCGGCCTTCTTGGCGCCGATGCCTGAACCGGCTGGCGCTGCTGAACCACCGGAGTGGGCGCCGGTCTGGCCGCGCTTCTTCCCCTGTTGGGCGTCGATGCCTGAACCTGCTGACGCTGCTGAACCACCGGAGTGGGCGCCGGTCTGGCCGCGCTTCTTCCCCTGTTNNCGATGCCTGAACCTGCTGACGCGGCTGAGCAGCCGGAGCGGGAGCCGGCCTGGCCGCCTTTTTCCCCTGGTTAGGAGCCGGCGTCTGAGCGTGCTTGTCCGCCGGCGCAGCTTTGCCCTGCGCCGGAGGTGTGTCCTTTTTTTCACCGCCCCCCTGCGCGTAAGCTGTGGCGCTTGCGCTTACCACGAGGAACAAGAGGGCTGAGTTGAAAACTTTGGCGCGTTTCATCGGTCGTGTCTCCATTGGGCTAACAATCCCTGATGCGCCCGCGGAGGCGCCGAAGTGGCTGCGCTCGAGGCCGTTGCGCTTCAGTAATGCATTGAGACGTCGGCGGCTCGCCAAAGAAGCGAGCGCCTCAGCTGCTGGCAGCGACTGTGTTTTCNNGTTTGCGCGGCCACTGCTCCATGGTAAGAGGGCAACTCGCGTGCCCCCTCTGCCCATCAGCTTGTTGGTCCGCACCAATCCGTCCGCGCAGTTAGTAGCTATTTACGCCTCAGTACGGTGTCCAGTCCGGATTTCCAGTAAAGAGCCCGTCCACGAGCCCGACGCGATAGGCGACAAACAAACCGAACGCGAGACTAATCACGCCCGACGCGATCCGGAGGCCGCCTCCGAATCGGGCAACACTGTGGCTGGTGCGCGTGAAGGGAACAACGATGACGGCGGTCATCAACATCATCCCAACGATCGTCCCGAGCCCGAAAACGAGAAGGTACCAGAGCGCCCACGCCGGATTGCGAATGGTGGTGAGAATCAACAATGCCACGGCGGCCGATCCCGCGAGCCCGTGAACGACGCCGACGACGAGCGGTCGCACGAGTTGATACGCGGCGATGCTCCCGAAGTGGCGGTCCATCCAACTGCCAGCCGTTCGTCGCATCACGCCAGTCAGGTTCATGATCCCCAACACGATCAGTTNNTCAGGCCGATCCTTGGCGGAATCACCCAACCGAACAGGATGATCCCGCCACCAACAACGAAAATCGTAAGTGTGTGGCCCAGTCCCCACGCCGCACCGATGGTCGCAGCGCCGGACGCCGACTTCTGCCGAGCAACGATCGTCGTGACCGCGATGACGTGATCGGGGTCGGTGGCGTGCCGCATCCCGAGAAGAAATCCCAGCGCAATGAGAGCGAAGGCGCTGGTCATGTCGCAGCCGTGCGATCAAAGTCCTCACGCCGCGGATCGTTCGGTTTTCCAGCCAGGCAGCGACGATACTCCAGGATCTCGTTGTGTGCTATGNNGTGATCCGGAACGTCTCGGTGTGTCTCGCGAGGGTGTACATCGCGTCGAACTCGTAGAGCGGTCGAGCGGCTTGATCGCTGAGTGCCCAGCGCAACCGCGCCTGAACCAGTCGGGGGGAGAGCGCGTCGGTGGCAAGGCCTGTCGCCTCCAGTGAACCAACGTCGATCGCGCGATACATTGCCAGGATGCGGTCGATCGTTTTCCGCCACTCGATCGGGTTCGCGACGTGCACGCTCACATCGGCCCCGGTGTCGCTCGCGACGTGCACCGAGTCCGCGAAATGCTTCGCGATCGCCGGCGCATCCTGCNNTCCTGGCGAATGAACGCGGTGCAATACGACGTGAAAAAGGCGCGGACGTCTGCCGTGATTTTGCTCGATCGCACTCGCCCTCCGTGAGCGATTGTCAATCTAACTTTCTGGCTCGGCGGCCGCCCGGAGGGTATTGTTTCCCCCACCCGAGCGGGTCAAAACCGACCGCCAGCAGATTGCGTTTGGCCTCGCATTTTGCGGCAAATGGACTTCATAAACGACATTATAGTAGCAGCGTAACAGGCTATATCACAAGGGGTTAGAGTTGATCAAGTATCTGGCAATCTGCTTGCAATAGTAGCGGTTGCGATACAACGAAACGCCCAGTCTTTGGAGTGTAGACGGCAGCGTCTTGCCGTCGCAAAACGATTCAGGAGATTTTTCAAATGATCAATAAAAGGGGTTTTACACTAATCGAGCTTCTCATCGTCGTCGTGATCATCG
>PKVB01000150.1 GCA_003131365.1 Gemmatimonadota bacterium
TCTTCCGACGCGGATTGTTTGTTCGCCGCCTTGATCGGAATTCGTTTGCGTCCACCAGACGCCGAGCTGAAGACGAGCGAGAGGCCGGGCACATCCTGAACCTGGGCAGCAAACCCCGCCTCTTCGATTTCTCGATTGCGCTCGGAAATTCTCGCGGCGATGTCGCCAGCCTTCTCGAGAGCTGCGCTCAGCACCGGCTTTGCAGCGGCACGCGTGGCGTGGTGCGATGCATCGATCACTGCGATGCCGAGCGGTGCAAGCACCGCGCGAAGGAAGGAGACATAAGCCGATCCGATTGTCTGCCCCGACGTGTAGAATTTCTCGAGCAGCTCGATTGGTGTACGGTCAATCGTCGATCCCGCCGCTCGCGCCAGCGCTTCCAGCTGCGCGGACACGTCACCCAAGGGCATCGATGCCATGGCGCGGCCGAGCGGTTGGGTGTGGTCGATCCGCAGCAGCTGAGCGCCTCCCGGGATCGAGACGACGGTGCTGCTCGCCTCCTTGAAGTCGGTGTCGTCCGTGGCCGCCCAGAACACGGGCGCGACCGGAGTTCCCGTGGCTTCCTGAAGGGCGTCAGCGACCGCGAGCGCGCTCAGAGCCTTGGACAGCGTGTATATCGGCCCGCCGAAGAGACCAGGCTGCTGACCAGTCGTCACGACAACGCCACGTCCGCCACCCGACGCTTCGAGTCTTTCCTTCGCCTTTCCCGTCGCCTCGAATGCGGGCGCCAGCTTCGCCAGCCAGTTATCCGGAGAGTCGGATCGAACCGACTTGAGACGCTCCCGCCACGACGCGGCATCGGTTGGGACAGGCTCGTACCAGCCTGGCGGTGGATTGCCCGCAATCACGGCGGCGGCGAGCGGGTTCCCCGCGAGCGGTTGAGTTACGATTCGAGGATTCATCGGCGGCTTGCGAAAAGTATCGTGCGGGGCGAGTCCTCGGACCAGCGGCTGCCGCTGTAGTCTCCAAAGCGCTTCGACACTTCGAACCCAGCCGTGCCGAGCATGCGCTCGAGGTCNNTCCGCTTCCGACAGCAAACGCACGCGCTCGATGTATTCCTTGCCCCGCCCCCGAAGCCTTATCCTCTTTTCGACGAACCTGTCGTCCTGGCTGATCGTTCGGGTCTGCTCGATGGTGATGCCGTTTTCCACGCGCTCGTCGTAGGGAACAAGCTCGCGACGCACCTGCCCCGCGTTCAGAAAATCGATGACGAACGTTCCGCCGCGCCGCGTCACGGCACACACGCGCGCAAGAACTCGGGCATGCTCGGCGTCGTCCTCGAAATAGCCGAAGCTCGTGAAGAGATTCACTACCAGATCGAAGCTCTCGTCGCCGAATGGCAGTTCCCTCATGTCGGCCCGGACGTACGGAGCGTTGGGTGATTCTTTTCGCGCGAGCTTGAGGAGCGCCATCGAGAGATCCAGGCCCACCGTCCACCACCGTTCGAATAGCACCTTGGTGTGACGGCCGGCTCCACAGCCGAGGTCGAGCACAGAATTGATCTCGCTGCCGGCCAGATTCGCTGCGATCAGCGCGATGGCGTGTTCGGCCTCTCGCTCGTCGCGGTGCTGGTAGATGTGAAGGTAGTCCTCGCCGAACCACTGCTCGAACCAGTCGGCCTCCTCTGAGCCCGACCCGTGTGTTCCCGCAGACTGGTCGCGAACGTTCGTCACTTGTGGTACGGCTCACCACGCACGATGGTCCCCGCCCGGTAGATCTGCTCGACCAGGACGAGGCGCGCGATCTCGTGAGGTAGCGTCCACGGCGCGAGCGAAAGTCTCAGGGTTGAATTCTTCGTGACGCTGGACGCGAGGCCGAACGCTCCGCCGATCAGAAAAGCGAGATCGCGATCCTGCTCGCGCGCCGACTGCAGAAGCTCGGCAAACTGTTCCGAGTTGAGCGATTTGCCTCCAATCTCGCAGGCGACGGTTTGCGCTCTCTCGGGAACCTTCGCCGACAGTCGGACTCCTTCCCGCTCCTTCACCTTCTCGACTGGAATCCCGGTCGCGCGCTCTTCGCGGACCTCATGCACGTCGAGCGGCCAGTACCGCGCCGCTCGTGTCTCGTAGTCCCGGATCGCTTCGCCTAGCGCGGCGTTGCGCGCCTTGCCCACGACGGCGACGACAAGTCGCATCTACGCGTAGATGCCGCGTAGTTTGTGGACGCTGGCCACTCTGCTGATCGAAACCATGTAGGCGGCGGTGCGCATGTTCACGCGACGCTGGCGCGAGAGGTCGAGCACATCCTTGAAGCTCCGGCGCATGATCGTCTCGAGGCGCTCGTTGACGAGATCTTCCGGCCAGAAGTATCCACCTCGGTCCTGCACCCATTCGAAGTACGAGACCGTCACTCCACCCGCGTTGGCAAGAATATCCGGGATGACGAAGATGCCGTTCTCATCGAGTGTGGCATCCGCCGCCGCGGTCGTCGGTCCATTCGCACCCTCGCAGATGATCCGTGCCTTGATGTCCTTCGCGTTCTTCGTGGTGATGACGTTTTCGAGCGCGGCGGGAAGCAGCACATCAACCGCGAGAGTCAGAATGTCCGCTCCCGAGATCACCTCCGCCTTGCCGTAGCCTTCGAGAGACCGGTTTTTCTTCACGTAAGCGATCGCGTCGTCGATGTCGATGCCGCCGGCGTTATAGAGGGAGACGGACCGGTCTCCGATCGCCACAATCTTGCAACCTTCGCGGGCGAGGAGCTGCGCCGCCACCGAGCCGACGTTGCCGAATCCGTGGACCGCGATTGTCGTTCCCTTTACCGGCATTCCGAGGTGCTGGAGCGCTTCCTTGGTCACGATCATACAGCCACGACCTGTGGCTTCGCGTCGGCCCAGCGATCCGCCGAGCTCCACCGGCTTTCCGGTCACGACGGCGGTAACGGTGTGGCCGACGTGCATCGAGTAGGTGTCCATCACCCAGGCCATCACACGCTCGTTTGTGTTCACGTCCGGCGCCGGCACGTCGGTGTCGGGGCCGAGCATGTTGATGATTCCGGACGTGTAGCGACGCGTCATTTTCTCGAGCTCGGCCGCGCTCATGGCTTGCGGATCGCACCTCACGCCACCCTTTGAGCCGCCGAACGGAATGTTGACCACCGCGCATTTCCAGGTCATCCAGGCGGCGAGAGCCTTTACCTCTTCGAGCGTGACGTTGAGGTCGAACCTGATGCCACCCTTCGCGGGTCCGCGCGAAGTGTTGTATTGAACCCGATATCCCTCGTACACCTCGACCTGGCCGTTGTCCAGCATGATCGGGATCGAGACGATCACCTGCTTCTCAGCCTGACGAAGCACCTTGTACAGGCCCTGCTCCAGATCGAGAAGCTCGGCGGCCTTGTCGAACCGCGACATCATCGCCTCGAATGGATTCTCCTCATCGAGGAATCGGTCCTTGTCGGGTCGAACGAGTTTATGGGCAGGAATTCGAATGTCTGTGGCCATGAGGTCGACTGTCGTTNNGACAGCAAATTGTCGAGGAGACGGTCGATGTGCTCCTGCCCGTCCTCCATTCGCAAACGCTGTGAAACATACCATAATGAGCCTGCTTCGGCAGGCCATAGCGACTCCAGTTTCACCGCATCCTTGAGAGTGCAAACGACGAAATCCGAGTCGCCCGCCGCGGCCGCCAGATTGAGCGCGTCGCCTCGCGTAAATGCGTGATGGTCAGGAAAGCTGAACGGCCGCACAACCGCGCCCAGCTCGGTCAGCTGCTTGAAGAACAATTCCGGTTGTGCGATCGCAGCGATCGCTGTCAGGTCTGCTCCTCGAAGCGCGTGGAGCGGAAGAGTCTGACCGGTCGCGGTGCTCCTCAGATCGCCGGGCGCGAGGTGCGCGATCGCCACCGGTACGTGCGAAGCGGCATTGGCGAGCGCGCGCTTCACATCTTCCACCGCGGATCTGTCTGCCGTCTTGCGCGTGATGATCACGAGGGTTGCGCGACGCGCTGCGCGAAGTGGCTCGCGCCATGGCCCGGCGGGAAGAAGTCGACGCTTGCCCACCCACGCATCGGCGCTCACCAGCAAAATGTCGGAATCCCTCCGAGCCCTTCGGTGCTGAAACGCGTCATCGAGCACGACGACATCCACGCCTTGTGCGATGGCGTCACGGATTCCACGCACGCGGTCAGCATCCGCGATCACGGGAATTCCCTCGTTGAGTCGTTCGTGCACGATTGTCTCGTCGCCGCCGTAGCCGCGCAGCACGATCGCGGGAGCGGCGCCTTTCTCCAGCAATCTGCCCGCCAGCCACGCAGCAATGGGCGTCTTGCCCGTACCGCCCACCGACAGATTCCCGACGCTCAGCACGGGCACCGAGAATTCTGTTGCCCGAAAGATTCCCCAGTCGTACAGCTTCCCCCTGATCGCGACCACCGCACCATAGAGTGCCTCCGCCGGTGCGAGCATCGCGCGTGCGGCGCGGGCGCGCTTTCCGCGGCCGGTCCACACTGCCTCGATCAGTCTGCGCCGATCAGCCACCCGCCTTCCCGATAGTGTCGTTCATAATCGCCTCGAATCGCGGAGCTTCCTCCGCCGCAGCACGAGGAGTCGCTGCGAGCACGATCGTTGGATTTCCATAGGCGACCGTCACTCGAGCAAAGGGCTTGGGTATCATGAAGCCGTCCCAGCTCTTCAGACGCCAGGCCCGGTCAGCCACCGCCACTATTGGAAGGATAGCCGCGCCCGATCTCTGCGACGCGATCAATGCTCCGGGTGCGTACTTCCCCGCGGGTCCCTTCGGACCATCCGGGGTAATCGCCACCTCACGCCCTGCCTGAAGCTCCCGGATAACTGAAATCAGCGCGCGGTCAGCACCGCGCGTCGTCGACCCGCGGACGAGCGCGTAGCCGAGCGACTCGGCCGCGCGCGCGACCATCTCTCCGTCCCGGTGTTCGCTGATCAGAAGGACGACGCCCTCGTCGCGATGGTGCCAGAGAAGCGGCAACAGCTGCCCGTGCCAGAGCGAGAAAATAAAATTCCGCTTCGCGGCTCTGAGATCATCGATCGCCGCGGCGTTTACGATGCGAAATCGCCACGTTCGGGCAAGCAGTCGAAGAGCGCCCCCGCCCGCGAGCAGCGCAGCGCGCGATCGCCACGGGAAGGGCTCGTCGTCGTCACTCATCCGCGTGGGCCCGCGAGCTCGCTGGCCATCCGCGCGACGCGGTCCGCCGCCCCAGGCGAACCGAGCTTTGAACGCACCTCGGCAAGCCCGGTCAGAAGCTCCTGGCGTCGGGGACCATCGTCGAGCAGCTCCGCCAGAGCATCCGCCATCTCTGACGGGACAATCTCGTCCTGTATGAATTCGCGGGCGATTTCCCTGCCGGCGACGACGTTGACGAGGCCGATGTTCGGAACTTTCACGAATCGCTTCGCCAGCGCGTAATTGATTCGTCCTGTTCGGTAGGCCACGATCAGCGGGCAGTCGGCGATTGCCGCTTCGAGAGTGGTCGTTCCGCTCTTGCAAAGGGCCACGTCCGCCGCCCGCAGCACGCTCAGCGAAGCCGAATGCACTAGCCGGAAGGGGCAGCGAGCGGAATCGAGAGCAACGGTTGGCGCGACGCTCACGAGCACCTGCAGACCGGGAATCCTGCGCTGAAGCTCCTTCCCCGTCGCCACGAAGTCGTCGATGAGGCGATCGATCTCCTGCTGGCGACTTCCGGGAAAGAGGGCGAGCACTCGAGTATTCAGCGGCAGCCTGAGCGCTTCGCGGGCCTCAACCTTGGTCGGCATGTTGACGGCGCGATCGAGCAGAGGATGGCCCACGAACGTCGCGTCAATGCCAAAGCCGCGGAGCAGCGGCTCCTCGAACGGAAGGATGACCGCGGCCTTGGTGACGAGCTGAGCGAGCTTGGGAATGCGCCCAGCTCCCCACGCCCACACCTGCGGCGTCACGTAGTAGAGCACCGGCACGCCAGCTCTCTTCGCCGCCGCGGCCACCTTCATGTTGAAGCCCGGATAGTCGATGAGTATGAGCACGGCTACCTCATCGCGGTCGAACATCTTCCGAATCGTGCGCAGAAGCAGGAAATGCCGTGGCACATGCCTCACGACTTCGAGGAAGCCCATCACGCCGAGCTGTTCGTCCCGATGAATCAGCTGCACCCCCTGCTCCGCCAGGCGTCGTCCCCCGACGGCCGCAAGAAGGAGCTCGGGCCGGATGCGTCTCAGCGCGGCCGCCACACCCGCCGCATGGAGGTCGCCGGATGCCTCTCCGGCGACGAACAGCACCTTACGCATGGTGCTGCTTGTGCCCGACGAGAGAAGGGAGAGTTCGCTCGATCTCTTTCACGATTCGGAGCGCCACACCGAGTGCCATCCTTCCCTCGTCGCCGGTCACGACCACCGCGCTCTTCCCCTTGAGCGCGGAAACGAAGCTCTCCAACTCCAGCTTCAGTGGCTCGCCATCCGGCGCGTCGAGCTTTATCCGATCCACGAATGCCAGGATGTCAGCTGGCGCGGAACGAATCGCGAGGGGGTCGATGTCCGAGCGGAGGCGGAAGAAGTCTCCCGTTCCCGTGGCGAGATCGAGGGAGAGATATCCGCTCTGCTGAAAGATTCTGATCTTTCGCTTTCTCTCGCGCGAGATGCGGCTGGACGTGAT
>PKVB01000148.1 GCA_003131365.1 Gemmatimonadota bacterium
AAACGCTGAAAGCATATAAGCGTGAAACCCTCCACAAGATGAGATCTCCCTGGATCGCAAGATCCCTAAAGGCTCCTGGAAGATGACCAGGTCGATAGGTCGGGTGTGTAAGCGCCGCGAGGCGTTGAGCTTACCGATACTAATCAGCCGTGAGGCTTGATCATTGATTCGGTTACATGCACGCAGGAACGCTGCGTGAGTGAGGTTCGGTCAAACTACCGTTTGCAGGATATTCAGTTGTTCAAACTGACGATCACACGATGTGATCGCAGAAACAAAGTGGAGAATACCGGGATCGAACCGGTGACCTCCTGGTTGCAAACCAGGCGCTCTCCCAGCTGAGCTAACGCCCCTCAACGCGAAATATAGACGAACACGTGTCGCGCCGACAACGCGCGCCGCTCGTGCGCGTGGTGCGGGAGCTGCGCACCGTACGCTGGCTACTCGTGCGCCGGCAACGGCTCCATCGTGCGCGGGTCAACGGGTACCTGCACCTCGTCGCGGTAGGGCGAAGTCATGAGCAAGACGCGCATGCGCGGGAATGCATCCATGAACGAGAGATAGCAAAAGCCAGAGATGCCGAGCAGGCCAGCGGTGACGCCGAGCTCCCAGATGCCAAATGGGATATTTCCGACAACGCCGTAGATCGAAGGATAGACCTCGAGGTAACGGTGCATCCAGAGACCAAGCACCGTCGACGCCGCAAAGAAAACCATCGTCGGGAGAAAAACTTTAGCTGCGCGCGAGAGCAGTCCAAAAAAAGGAAGGACGAACATCAGGGCAACGGTGATCAGCGTCGGAATGCGCCAGCCTTCAATCAGCCGCAGCCGCATCCAATGCGTCTCCTCGCCCAGGTTGCCGTACCAGATCACCAGGTATTGGCCAAAGGTGAGGTAGCCCCAGAACGCGGTGAAGGCGAAACAGAGCTTGCCCAGATCGTGGAAATGCTTGTCCTGAATCAGATCGTAACGCTCGAGGTACCTGCGCCAGGCCATGACAATCAGTGTCCAGCTGGCGAGCGCGGTGACCCATGCTCCCATGAAGAACCACCAGCCGTACATCGTGCTCTGGAAGTGCGGGTCGAGCGACATCGACAGATCCCACGACAAAAGAATCCACCCGAACGCGAACGCGAACCCGAGGAACACGGCGAGCTTTCCCTGTAGAGAGTGCGTCGAGTGAAGCTCGCGTCTCTCATCCCGGTATCCCTTTCGCATCCGCTCGCGAAGTCCGCGCGCCCATTTTGCGCCCGACTCGGGAAGGATTCCCACGTCCAATCTTACCGACGTGTAGATGTACCAAACGCTCAGCAGCGTGATGATGGCGTAGACGACAATCACCCGCGTGAAGAAGAAGGGCGGATTCAGCCACACGCGCTTCTCCGGAACCTCCGGCACATGGTTCGACCACCAGAAGATGTGGTGACGCCCCACCAGCAGGGCGAGAAGCAGCACGAACGCAACAGGCAGAAACGCGGCGTATCCTTCCAGGAATCGGATGATCGGCCTCGACCATCTGGCGGTCGTGATCCGTTGCACCGCAACGAACATCACGCCCGCCGACGAGATCGACGTGAAGTACAGCCAGTTGACGAGCAGCGCCTGCCAGACTCGATCTGGATCGACGAACAGGCCGATGACGAAGACGATGAGACCCAGACCCGCCAGCACGAGTGCGATCGTCTTGAGGATTGGCGGCGTGGGCCGATCGATTCCCACAAGCACCTCATCTCTGCTCGGGGCGTGAGCGTCGTGCGTGCTCAACGAATCCTCCGTGCGCGTGCGCTGTCAGTCTTCGCTTTCACGGAATCGGCGTGCGTGTGCCCCGCCGTGTCGGACGGCGCCACGGCAGGAAGCCCTTGCTGGGTCGCGGGCTGGTTCGCCGTGCCCGCCGTTCCCTGCTGGCCAACCTTCAACAAA
Source organism: Gemmatimonadota bacterium (assembly GCA_003131365.1). Classification (GTDB taxonomy): domain Bacteria; phylum Gemmatimonadota; class Gemmatimonadetes; order Gemmatimonadales; family Gemmatimonadaceae; genus UBA4720. The sequence continues at coordinate 1,920 of PKVB01000148.1, forward strand.
CTGCGCGGATTGAAAAACGGAGCCGGCTCGGTCGGTCCCATTCTGGTGGGACCAGGAACCTTATCCCCCGTCACGCCGGGGGGAGCAAGTGGTCCGACTGCCACCGTCTTCCCGCTCACGCCCTGCAGCGCTCTCACGTAGTTCACGACGTCCCAGCGGTCCATCTCTTCGATCCTGTTGTACGGGGGCATGAGGCCGCGCCCGTTCCGGATCATTCCGAAGATGTATCCATCGGAACGGCCCTTGGTCAAATCCATCGTAAGATTGATCCCCGGCATCCCGAACTTCGTCGCGGGGCCATCGCCCATTGCGCGCTCTCCGTGACAGACGGCGCAATTGATCTGAAAGTATTTCCTGCCGTTGGCGAGGGAAGAATCAGACGCAGGCGTTGGATTCTTCAGCGCGGTCATCGAATCGATCGTCGCCGGGAACGCCCCGTACGAGACCTGAAATCCCGCGACCGCCGTTCCATTCGTTGGAACCGACATCTGCGGATTTCCGCGCGACGGAGTGAGCGTGTCCTTCACCACTTCCCAGGTCGAGATCGATGGCTGGCGCTTGAAGTCGCTAAACCACTCGCACGCGGTCAGCGTAAACGGTATCGCTAGAACGAGCACGCGCATCGCGGCACTGACGCGGGACTTCTTAGCGCTCAAGCCGCACCTCCACTGCCCCGTGCTCGCGCAGAAGCTCCTCGGCAGTCCTCGCATTTTCCGGAGAACACTCGACCCAGACTCCGTACTCGCCATGACTGAAACGCGGATCGTAACCCACCATCATCGTGAGCCGGGGGATGCGCGAATTGATGAAAAGCCCCGCGACTGTAGACAGCCCTCCGACGAGCACCATCACCTCGAAGCCGAAGATCGTGTACGGCACCCACGACGCGATCGGCTTGCCGCCGACGACCAGCGGCCAATAGTCCGAGGTCCAGATCGCTATCCAGTAACCGAACGTCACGCCCAGCAAACCACCGATCAACGTGTAGCGTCGCACCGAGCTCGGCGGCGCTCCGATCGCTTGCTCGAGCTCGTGACGGGGCGTCGGAGTGTAGACGCGGATCGCGCCGATGCGGTTTTCCTTGAGCGCTTCGATCGCGCTCACCGCGGCGTCCAGCTCATGGAATGCACCAAGGACGCCGCGCATCAGGAGAATTCCCCCGGCGTATCCGCCTCGTACTCGAAATGTCGTCCGGCCGGATCGATTCCGTGCGGATGCGCCTTTCTGAGCTTGGGGGGAACGATCTCCTTCACTTCCGAAATCGCGATCACGGGCAGTTGCTTGATGAACAGCAGGAACCACATCGAGAACCAGCCAAAGCTTCCCGCAAGGATCGCGTAGTCCACCCAGGTCGGGCGATAGCTGGTCCACTGCCATGGCTCGAATTCGTGCGACAGCGAGGGCACGACGATCACGAAGCGCTCGAACCACATGCCGATGTTGATAGTGAACGAGATGATGAAGAGCCAGGCCGGGGTTCTCCGCAGCTTCTGCGAGAAGAGCGAAAGCGGAAGCACCATGTTGCAGGTGTACAGGATCGCCGACGCCCACCACCACTGTCCCCAGATTCGATTGGCGAAGAAGGCCTTCTCGAATTCATTGCCGCTGAACCACGCCACGAACCATTCGTTCATGTAAGCGCAGCCGACTAGGAGCGACGTGAACAGCGCCAGCTTGGCCGCCGCGTCGAGGTGGTTGATCGTGACGTAATGCCTGAGCCCGAAGAACTTTCTGAGCGGGATGATGATCGTGAATACCATCCCGATTCCCGAGAAGATCGCGCCGGCGACGAAGTAGGGCGCGAAAATCGTGGTGTGCCATCCCGGCACAAGCGACATGGCGAAGTCGAAGGACACGACCGAGTGCACCGACAGAACCAGCGGCGTCGAGAACGCGGCGAGGAAGAGGTACGCGCGCGCGAAGTGACGCCATTCGCTGTCAGTGTTCCGCCACCCCAGCGAGAGCACGCTGAAGATCCGCTTTCTCATCGGACTGATGTTCTCGCGGTCGCGCAGGACCGCGATGTCTGGTATCAGGCCGACGTACAAGAAGGTGCTCGAGATCGTGAGGTAGGTAAGAATCGCGAACACGTCCCACACCAGTGGACTCTTGAACTGCGGCCAGATGTAGCGCCAGTTGGGATACGGAATCAGCCAGAAGAACTTCCACGGACGGCCGAGGTGGAGAATTGGAAAGAGCCCCGCCGTCATGACGGCGAACACGGTCATCGCCTCGGCGCACCGATAGATCGTCGTGCGGAATCCGGCGCGGAATAGATAAAGGATCGCCGAGATGAGCGTTCCGGCGTGGCCGATACCGACCCAGAAGACGAAGGTGATGATGTACACTCCCCACATCACCGGCGGGTTGTACCCCGCGACGCCGAGCCCGCTGTAGATCTGGTACATCCACGCCGCGATCCCGATGAGCAGGAAGAACACGGCAACGCCGAGTCCAATGAACCACGCGACGGTTGGGTGAAGCGTGCCGACGATCTCGCGATCGACCTGCTCGTAATCCTTTACCGCCGGCAACTGAACGTCTGCCGTGGCGATGTTCGGCCGGCGTGGCTCGTCGCGCGCGGGTAGCGGTTGCGTGAGAGTCGCCATCGCTATGCGCCTCCGGAACTGGAAGGCGCTGGATGCATCACCTTCTTCAAGTAGACGACCGCCGTAAATGTGTTGAGCTCTTCGAAGACATGGTACGCCCTCGCATCCTTGGCGAGCTGCGTGACCGTCCAGCTCTCATCGGCCGCGTCACCGAACACGATCGCGCGCGACGGACAGCCCGCCGCGCACGCGGTGGTGAACTCGTCCGGCTTGAGCGGGCGCTTTTCGGCAGCAGCGCGATTTTCCGCCTCGCGGATCCTCTGCACGCAGAAGGTGCATTTCTCCATCACGCCCTTTCCGCGCACGGTGACATCGGGATTCAGCTGCCAGTTGAGCGGCTCAGGGAACGCGTACTGCGGGCGCGCCGGCTCGCCGTAACCGAACCAGTTGAAGTATCGAACCTTGTACGGACAGTTGTTGGAGCAGTAGCGCGTGCCGACACAGCGATTGTACACCTGCACGTTCAGGCCATCGGGCGAATGGTAGGTGGCATAGACCGGGCACACCGGCTCGCACGGCGCGTTGCCGCATTGCTGGCACATCATCGGTACGAAGCGCGTGTCGAAATCGGCGCCGCCGTCTTCCCCGCCCTCGTAGTACCGCTCGATGCGGATCCAGGCCATCTCGCGACTGCGAAGGAGGTTCGCGCCGAAGCCGGTGCGGTCGGGAAGAATTTTTCCTACCTGCCAATCGGCGCCGACGGTTGGGATGTTGTTCTCGGCGTAGCAGGCGCTTACGCACGCGGCGCATCCGGTGCAGCGCGCAAGATCGACCGTCATCGCCCAGCGGCGCTTGGCCATGCCGCTCCAGTGATTCGGATCGTACATGCCCTTGTCCTTCGATTTCGGATCGCCTTGCTCGCCCTGAGCATCGTTCGCGACCGGAGAGCGGAGACCGGGGAGGAATTGGTGCGGCGCGTCTCCGGGCATTTCCTCGCCCTGCTCAGCACCTGCCGGATGGTCTCCCGCGGGAGCCTCGGTTCCGGCGTTCGCCGCAACCTCCGCCACGTTCGAAGCCCCCGTATCATGGCCGGGTCGTCCCGCCTGAAGATCCGCTATCGCGATCGCCTGACCGATTCCGCGCCCGTGCTGGCGCGCCGATCCTTCGGTCGTGACGATCTGCGCATAGCCACCGGCCTTCGAGACGTTCGCCTTGGTCGAGACGAACGCCACTCCTCCGGCGCGGTCTTCGGCCAGCGGTAGAATCTCGAGCGGATTGAATCCCGCCTTCGCGTATCTGCCGGCGTGCGTGTGGCCTCGACCAGTTCCGATGGCGACGGTGTCGCGCTGCGTGCCCGGGTACCGGAGCACCGGCAGTGTCAGGCTTCCCGCCGATGTCTGCACGGTGACGAGATCACCGTTTGCCAATCCCATCTTCTCCGCGGTCGCGGGATTCATCTCGGCGACTGTCTGCCAGCAGATTTTCGTGACGGGATCGGGAATTTCCTGGAGCCACGGCTTGTTCGCCCCGCGCCCATCGCCAAGAAACGGGTGCGGATAGACCACGAGGTACATGTTGCCGCTCGATTGGTCGATCGGCGGCGCGGTGCGCACCGCCGGAACAGGACGCGCGGTCGTTGGCTCGCCGAGTGACCCCGACGCGATCCCGCGCGGAAGAGCGGCGGCGAGTCCGGCGGCGCCCCCTGGGAAGCGGCCTATCAACCAGCTCCGGTAGTCGGTCATTGGATAGCGCGCCGCGCTCCCAGGATCTTTCTTCGCCGCGGCGATAAGCAGATCCGATGTCGCGCGAGTATCGAACACCGGATCCATCGTCGGCTGCTGCAGAGAGATCGTCCCGCGAACCGGCTCGGCGTCTCCCCACTGCTCGAGCGTGTGATGATCGGGAAGAATCAGATCGGCCAGCTCCGACGTTTCGTCCGGATAGCTCGAGAAGCTCACCTTGAACGGCACCTTCGCCATCGCGGCCGCAAATCCCACCGACTTCGGAAGCGCGAATGCCGGATTGGCCCCGCGCACCATCAGCAGCGGGACGCCGCCGGCGTTCATGCGCTCGGCGAGAGCGCGCAGCTCCGCCGGCGCCGCCATTCGATCGAAGCCCAGGTATCCTTCGTTCGGTTTGATCGTGACCCCGACACTGCCGCGCGACTGATTGAGAGCGTTCGCGGCGAGGGCGACTTCCAATCCATCCACGCCGCCACCGCCCGCGATCACCATGCTCGAGGTCGCCGCGGCGAACTCACGCGCAAAGGCGGCAAGCACAGGTGCGCTGACTCCCGTTGCCTGCGCGGCCGCCTCGGCCGGAAGCTGGCCCGCGAGCATGCGCACGATCGCCATCTCGCTGCCGGGGCGGCAATCGATCCACTGGTCGGCGTTGAGACCCGTGAGCGAGCGGCGAGGTCCTACATAGATTAGCCGCGGGCTGTTGTCGTGATCGGCGCGCGCATCGGCGAAATCGAGCTGCTGCGGCACCATCGCGCCCCAGCTGTCGAGGAAATCCGCGCCAATCGAAACAACCAGTCTGGCGGCGTGGAAATCGAGCCGTGGCCACGCGACTCCATAGCTCTGTCGGTTTGCGGCGATCACCGCGTGATCGGCACCCGCATCGTAGCTGAGATGAGCTGGCATTCCGAAGCCAGCGAGCCAGGTGTCGAGGAATCCAGGAAAACTTCCCGACTCGTGCTGGTTGACGAAGACCGCGTTTCCCGCGCCCCCGCGGCTCCGCGTCTCTCCCAGCTTCTGCGCGAACAGCTGCAGCGCTTCGTCCCAGCCCACGCTCTGGAGCTGTCCGTTGCGCCGCACCATCGGCCCGCGGTAGCGATCGGGATTGTAGAGACCTTGCAGTGCCGCCTGTCCGCGGGCGCAGAGCGCGCCGCGATTCACCGGGTGATCCGGATTGCCCTCGAGCTTGATCGTGCGTCCGTCACGCGTCTCGGCGATGACACCGCACGCGGCGGAGCACTCGCGGCACGTCGTCGCGTAGTAGGTGGATACGCCCGGTACCGTTTGATCCGGTGAAACGAGATATGGAATGAGCCTCTCGACTTTCTCGGAAGTGCATCCCACCATCGCGGTGGCGGCGGTTCCGACGCCCAGCACTTTGAGGAATTCGCGGCGCTTCACTCCGTTCGGAGCGGTGCCTGTGGGCGGCGAAGCTTCTGGCTCGTTGCTCATCCGACTAGTAGTGGCACGAGCTGCAGTCGTATCTCGCGCGGAAGGGCGGATTCGACTGTCCGATGTGACAGTTGACGCACCAGCCCATGTTGAGCGACGACGCCTGGTAAACCTGCTTCATGTTCTGGATCTGGCCGTGGCACGTCTGGCACGTCACGCCCGCGTTTACGTGCCGCATGTGCGGGAAGTGAACGTACTCCGGCAGCTTGTGGATGCGGACCCATGGCACCGGCTCTTTCTTGTTCCAGTACGCGGCGAGCTTCTGAATTTCCGCTTTGTTGCCTGGCGACGATCCGGTCACGACTTTGTGGCAACCCATGCATGTGCCGACCGCCGGGAGGCCCGGATCGAAAGACTTGTTGGCGGAAAAGTGGCAGTAGAGGCAGTTCATCTTCAGTGTGTCCACGTGCACCGTGTGGCGGTACGCGACCGGTTGCACGGGGCTGTTCCCTTCCGATGAAGAGGCACCGCTATACGCAGAGAGCATGGTGGCGAGCGCGGCGATGCATATGAACCCCGGCACCGCTAGCCATCTGCTTCGCAAGTTCATCCGCGAATGATTGTGTAAGGGAGAGTTAGTCGGTCGGGTTTGTGAAGATTTTCACAAGCTATCGACAGGCGGAAAAATGTTCGGACAAGCAATGTGGCGCAAGGTAGCTCTCACGGCTGCAAACCTCCGGCCTTTCCCTTAGTGATGCGGTCGATTGTTCGAATGATTTCGATAAAAATCGCGCGCAGGAGCGCAACCTCGCGCGAATCGGGGGCCGCTCGATAGAAGAGAGTGCGCACCGATCGCATGATGTGCTCGTGAAAACGCGTCTTGAAGAAGTCGACCGCATAGAGACCTCGCTCGGCGTCAGCGAAAAGCTGCTCGTATTCCTCAGCGGTTGCCGGCGGGGCGTCCTTGCGCGGTGGGGCGAGAGTCCGGGTGGAGTCGGCGGCAGAGAGGTGCAGCTCGTAGAGCGCGATCAGGACAGCCTGCGCGAGATTGAGCGAAGCATGCTCGGTCGTCGGGATCGTGACCACGACGTGGGCGCGGTCGAGGATCTCGTTGGGAAGTCCTTTGTCCTCTCTTCCGAATAGAAGAGCCACCGGACCGGTTCGAGCGGCGTCGAGAAGGTCGCCGCTCGCTGAGCGCGGCGTCGTGACTTCGCGCTTGGCGGCCCTCCGCCGAGCCGTGAACCCGGCGACGCGCACACACCCTTCGAGCGCTTCCTCGATCGACTCGCAGTTTCTGATGCGCTCTATGATGTCGCCGGTGTCATGGGCGATTCCTTCGAGTCGCCAGGGATCGTATTCCACCGAGCGAACAAGGTAGAGATTGCTGCAGCCCATGTTCTTCATCGCGCGAATCGTCGCGGCGATGTTGACGGGGTCCTGAGGCTCGTAAAGAACGACTCGTACAGCGGAGAGAACCGAGTCGAGCGCCGGGGGCGGCGCGCCGCGATCAGCGGTCCGAGTCACGTTGCCCGATGTGAAATGCCGCCCTCCCCTTCCGCGCCATCACGGAATGTGGAGGGCAGCATCGCGCCGAGGCAACGGGTCGGCGGCCGGGTGAAGTCCGTCTTTAGACGACCGGCCTGCCGGTGACGAGACGATAGATGATCACGATTACGGCGATGACGAGCAGGATGTGGATCAGCCCGCCACCCACGTGTACGACGAAGAATCCAAGAATCCAAAGGATGAAGAGAATTACCGCGATGGTCCAAAGCATGATGGCATCCTCGCAAGAAGTGAGTTACGCGCAGAGCGATGGTACGTGTCCGAGGCGTGGCGCGCATCCGAGATCCATCCGCGCGCTATGCCAGGGCACCCGGTGTACTATGGCAACCAGCATGCCTGAGCCCAGAAGTTGCCGCGGTTCAAAACAACTCATTCTGCGGAGCCACGTCGTACCGGACGCGTCCGGCGTCGATTCGGGCGAATGAAGTCAGTTTGTGGGCTTCGGTGGTGGAGTCGAGAATGTGGAGGACTGACACGCCGCGCGCGACGACCGCATCCGAGATGAGCGAGCGGTGGCACCGCCACGGCACGGCCTCGGCGCACATGATCACTGTGGGCTCGAGCCTGGCGAGCGCGAGAAGATCATCGAGCGCCTCCTGAAACTCGCGCGTCTCCATATAGTCGGCGTAGGCTCGGAAGCTCGCGTTTCGCCACAGCGTGTTGTGTGAGTCCCGGCGCCCGCGCCGCCTACCACCGAGTGACGGGAGATGGGAGTATCTGCCGCCCGCGTCGATGACGGCCCGCTCGAGATTTGGTCCGGAGAAGTGCGGGTATCGGGCTGATGTGGGGAAGGCGCGAACATCGACCAGATGTGTCGCGCCTTCTCTTGTCAGCAGCCCGAGAAACTGCTCGATAGATCGGGTCGAATGCCCGATCGTGTAGAGCCTATCGGGGTCCACGCTCCACGAAGCTTCCCCCCTCGACGCGGGGCGTGCCGGACGGGGGTGTGATTCCGGTCGATCCCGTCTGATGCAGCGCCTGTCTGCCGAGGAGAATGCGCGTCGCTCTGACGTCGTGTCCCATGTCGATGAGAAGGAGCGCGAGGTCGCCGCTGCCCCACAGCAATCCAGCCATCACCACGAGGCGGCTCATCTCGCCCAGCAAGGTCGGGATCGAGCCGGTGCCCTGCACAACCAGTCCGGTAATGATCTCCGAGACCAGCAGCAGCAGCAGAATGACCGCCATGAGCTTGAACAGCTTCGACAGATAGCCCAGTCCCACGTACGGCTCGAGATCGGCCAGGCGCACCGGCATCGCCGGGTCACGCTTGGCGTTGGCTGGTGAGTGCCTGAGATCTTCCGTCGGGTTCGCGGGGCTGCCGGTAGGTGATTTGTCCATTAACTGTCTCCTGTTCCGATCCAGCGAGCGGGGTAGCCTCGCGTGTCTATGTGGGTGAACGGCCCGTGCGCTGACGTGCCAGAATATATCCCGCACCCCCCTATCAGCGAAGGGTGTGCCCGCTCGACGCGGTTGACGGCATCTTGGATCACCTTGGCATCTGCAATATTCACGCGCCCGTCGTGATTGAGGTCGTCCATCTGCCCATCGCCGTCGTTATCGATGAATATGTCGTTGGCGTCGCCGTACATGTGGCGGCTCAGGGCCGCGCGGCCCCTCGGGTCCCCTCCCCCAACGTTGTATTGCGGCGTTCTGAATCCGCTCAGCACCCGGACCCCATTCGGATTGATTCCGTGCTCCTTCAGGTCCTGCAGCACGAGCTCGTCCTTGTCGATCATCTTGATGTCGATCACGATGTATTTCGGCCAGACGTTCTGCTGATCGTGCGGAAGAAAGTCCTTGATCTTGAAGTGCTCCGAGAGCTGGGTGTTCTGATTCTGTGCCGTCACCTCGATGAATCCGTTGGGCGGATCGTAGCTCACGCCCGGCCGCCCCTTTCGTGCGGCGGGCCAGTTCCCGATGTAGTAGAGTCCCAACCGGCCCGCTTTCTTCTCCGTTGCCGGTCGCAGGGTGATGACGCTGAAATCAGCAAGCGGCTTGATGGCACTTCCGACCCTGAGCGCGAGGCTCCAGATGCCGGGACGTCGTGGCGCGACGAACGTGGATGTGGACTCTGCGGCCGAACCGGAGGAAAAGGTCGTCACGGATCCGCGCGGAAGTGTGTCGGCCAGAATCGGCGTGATCGGTGTTCCGCCCTGCTGGATTCGGACACGGAGCTTCCCGCTTTCGCCACGCGCCGGAGTAGCGAGCGCGGCGAGTGCGGCATCCGTGAGATAGGCGACTGACGGAGCAGATCGGTCCGTGAGCGCGGTCGCGATGTTGGCGCTCGCCGGTGTTACTGGGCTGCCCTCACCGGCTGCGCGGGCGCGGGCGATCGACCATGACCAACCCATGGCGAAGAGGACCAGCACGGCGATCGAAACGACATTGAACGTTCGCTCAGCTCTTCCGGGCGGGCGCCGGAACCCTCGCGGGCGTCTTTCCGGGAAAGCGAGCAGCCAGTCTCCGGTAGTTGCTTTGCGCCGCGGTGGCGTTGAACTTGAACGTCTCTCTTCCATTCTACCTCTCTAAAGCGGTTTCATGCAGGCAATCACAGACCTGTTCCACCGACTCTCGAATCTCCCGGAACTCGTGCAGTGGGCCGGACTCTTTGGCCTCGCCGCAATAATCTTCTCCGAGACTGGGCTGCTCATAGGAGTGTTTCTACCCGGCGACTCCCTTCTGGTTACCGCCGGTCTCCTGGCCGCGAGGGGATACCTCAACGTATACGCGCTGGCCCCTGTGCTGACAGTGGCGGCCATCTGCGGCAACTCAGTTGGGTNNGATATTCAGTAGAGAGAACAGCCTCTTCTTCAACAAGAAGCATGCTATCCGGGCTCACGAGTTCTACGAGAAACATGGGCGCAAGACAATCGTGCTAGCCCAATTCATGCCGATCATCCGGACGTTCGGGCCCGTGGTCGCCGGCGTTGGAGGAATGAAATTCAGAACGTTCATAACGTTCAACATCATGGGTGCCGTTTTATGGATCTGGAGCATGGTCGCGATTGGTTATTTCCTGGGCAGCTATATTCCGGGAATCGACCAGCATATAGAGATCGTGGTCGCTATCGTCGTCTTCATCTCGCTCCTACCGGGCCTCATCAGCTGGTACCGGGGAAAGCGGGCGAAACAATACGACGGCTCGTCCGCGTCGAAACCCGCGCGCTCTGAGATGTAACATGCAAGAAGGCTGCAAAGCGCTCAGCGTCCGTTGAGCGAAGATCAAACAGGAGAAAGACAATGGCATTTACACTTCCCCCGCTTCCCTACGATTTTGCCGCCCTCGAGCCGCACATCGATGCGAAAACAATGGAGATCCATC
>PKVB01000226.1 GCA_003131365.1 Gemmatimonadota bacterium
TCGACGTCGAGCCACCGAAGGTAAGTCCTAACAGCTGATGCCCCAGGCAAATGCCGAAAATCGGCACTCCTTTGGAGGCCAGTGTTCGGATGATCTCGGGGGCGTACGACACGGCGTCCGGGTCGCCGGGCCCATTCGACAGAAAGATTCCGTCCGGGTCCTCTGCTAGCGCCGCATCCGCGGATGTGTCGGCCGGGACTACGGTTACGCGGCAATCGTTTTCATCGAACAGTCGCAGGATGTTCCGCTTGATTCCGTAGTCGTAGGCGACGATGTGGTGACGCGCCCGCGGATCGCCCCAGCTGTAGCGCTCCCGTGTCGTCACGCGGGACGCGAGATCCAACCCCACCATCGACGGGCACGCGTCGAGCGCCAACCTGCTCGCTTCGTCGGGCTCATTGCCGGCCCCAATAACGCCGCGCATTACGCCGACGGACCTCAAGTGTCGAGTGAGGCGGCGAGTGTCAACATCCTGAATGATCGGGACTTGAGATGCGGCAAGCCAAGCTCCGAGTCCATTAGTCGCGCGCCAGTTCGAGTAGGTCTCGGAGAGCTCGCGAACGACTACTCCGGCGACCTGTGGCGCGTCTGATTCCGGGTCCTCGGCGTTGACGCCATAGTTCCCAATCTGGGGTGCCGTCATCACGACGATCTGTCCGCGATATGACNNGCGGGTAGCGGGGCGCTGTCTGACCCGGCCAGCCGGCCACGAAAAAGGGTTCCGTCCTCAAGGAGGAGGAACCCCGGCTCAGTAATGCGAGACTCGGCTGCCAACGTTACCGCTTCGGACTGGTAGCTGGAGGTTTTGCCGTCTTCGTTCCCGCGGGAGCGGTGGTCGCCGGAGCTGGCTCGAGCGGAACCGCAGGAGCTGATGTCGGCGGAGGCGCCACGTTCTGGGGCTGAGCGCCCAGGCCTTTCTCGAGGACCGACCGCGGCGCCGACGTGTGCGTCGACAAGATTTGCAGGACGAAGCAGAGACCGAGGAAGATGCCGCCGCCCCACCAGCTGATCTGGGTGAGGATATTCCCGGCCTGGCGGATTCCGATGAGCGCGTCGGGCGAGGAGCTCGCGCCACCGAAGCTCGCGGCCAGACCGCTGCCCTTTCCGCTCTGAAGCAGAATGGCCAGCATCACCACGACGCAGTCGATAACGAGCAGTACGAGAAGAAACGTGTAAAGCATTGATAGAATTAAGGTTCAGTCCAGCCTTTCAATATCGGCGGCGATGGGAATTCAGTCAAGTCTGCGCCATCCCCCCGCCTGGTCGCCGGAATAACGATCGATTCCCGTCACGCGTTTTGTCTGCGGTCTAAATCCCGGCGATCGAGAGCCACGAGGACGCCTCGACACTCGCACCTCCAACAAGGAGCCCGTCGACTTCCGGCGAGCCGAGAAGGCTGGCCGCGTTCGTCGAGTTGACGCTCCCTCCGTAGAGTATCGGAATCTCGTCGCCTCGGGTTCCGATCATCTGGCTGAGCTCCGAGCGAAGTACAGTATGAATAGCGGACGCGTCGCCGGCTGAAGCGGTGAGGCCAGTGCCGATTGCCCACACCGGCTCATAGGCTAGCATGAAATCCACGGAGATGAGATTCGGCGTCTGCGACAATCCTTCGCGCAGCTGGCGGGTCACGAGGCTTTCTGTTTCTCCCGCTTCTCGCTGCTGGATTGTCTCGCCCACGCAAAGCATGAAGGCGAGTTTCGCGCGCGATGCGGCGAGGCACTTCTTCGCGCACTGAGCGTCCGTTTCGCCGAAGACATGTCTTCGCTCCGAGTGCCCCACGAGCACGACGCGCGCACCAGCATCGGCTGCCATCGGCGCCGAGACCTCGCCGGTGAAGGCTCCCTTCTCCGCCCAGTGAATGTTTTGAATCCCGGCGATAACGTCGCTTCGACCGGACGTGGCTGCCGCAACGGTGGGGAGTGAGACCGCCGGAGGAAAGATGATTACCGTGCGATCGGTTCGCGGCTTGTAACCAGCGAGGAACGCGTCCATGAAAGTCTTTGCCGCAGTCGGGCCGTTATTCATCTTCCAGTTGGCGGCGAGAACTGGGCGCCTCACTAGTCGGCCTCGTCGAGAATTTCCACTCCGGGGAGTTTCTTCCCCTCGAGGAATTCGAGCGACGCACCGCCGCCGGTGGAGACATGGCTCATCTTGTTCTCGAGTCCTGCTTCAGCCACGGCGGCTGCGGAGTCCCCGCCGCCGACGATCGTCGTCGCGCCCTTCCCCGTCGCGTTCGCCATCGCTTCCGCTACCGCGCGGGTGCCGGCGTCGAACGGCGGCGTCTCGAAGACGCCCATCGGCCCATTCCAGATGATCGTCTTGGCCGATGCGATCGCGCGCGAGTACGATGCGGCGGATTGCGGGCCGATGTCGAACATCGCCTGATCCTTTGGAATTGCGTTGCGCGGGACTGCCTTCGCCTCCCCTGCTCTCTCAAGCGACGGGGCGACAGTCGCATCGTGTGGGAGAGTGAGGCGCATGCCGCCGCGCGCGAGCAGATCCTTCGCCATGGCGACGCGGTCTTCCTCGACCAGTGACTTGCCCGTCTCGAGACCCATGGCGCGATAAAACGTACATGCCATCGCGCCGCCGATCAGCAGTCCATCGACTTTCGGAAGCAGCTGCTCGATGACGTCGATCTTTCCGGAGATCTTGGCTCCGCCGAGTATCGCGATGAACGGGCGTTTCGGCTTTTCGAGCGTGGCGCCGAGCCAGTTGAGCTCGGCGTCCATCAGCAGTCCGGCGACGGCAGGATGCAGGAACGCGGCGACGCCGGCCGTGGAAGCGTGCGCGCGATGCGCGGTGCCGAACGCGTCGTTCACGTAGAAGTCGCCCAGGCGCGCGAACGACTTCGAGAGCGCGGGGTCGTTCTTCTCCTCGCCGGGAAGGAAGCGCGTGTTCTCGAGGAGCAGCACGTCGCCGTCGGCGAGCGCCTTCGTCGCGGCGAGCGCGGCGTCGGTGTCCGTCTCGGGGCAGAATGCCACCGGCTTGCCGAGCAGCTCGCCGAGTCGCGCGGCGACCGGCGCGAGCGAGTACTTGGCCTCGGGCTTCGCCTTCGGACGCCCGAGATGAGAGAGGAGCACGACGCGAGCTCCGCCGCTGATGAGCGAGCGCAGCGTGGGAATCGCGGCGCGGATGCGCGTGTCGTCCGTGATGCGCGTGCCGTCGAGCGGCACGTTGAAGTCCACGCGCACCAGCGCGCGTCTTCCCTTGATCTCAGCCGGAGCGAGATCGCGGATGGTGCGCTTCTTCATGATGTGGCCGGTGCGCGCTCAGAGCCGCGCGCCGATGTACGTGAGGAGAT
>PKVB01000156.1 GCA_003131365.1 Gemmatimonadota bacterium
CGCGGGCGGCGGCGGGGGCGGCTAGGAGTGCAATGCCAAGTAGGGGGAGAACGAAGATGCGTGCGATTCTCATTGCTGAAAACTCGCGCGGGAAAGGGGCGGGCGAAAGGCAAGCACAACAGCAAAAGAACGGGATCCGAGATCTCAACTGCGAACTGAACGGGATCCGAGATCCGAGAAGCGTAGATCCCAGGGCTTAGTAACCACGCCGGGACCTTACTAGTCGCCGTACCGGCGTCGTCTTAGTGACAGGAATTGCGCCATCACGGTCGGAGCGCTGTGACTAAACTCTGAGATCTATGCCTCTCAGATCTCGGATCCCGTTCAGTTCGTAGTTGGTTTTGTCCTTAATCCCACCACCCATGCAGGTACCACTCACCCGCTCTAGCATCACGGTATAGCCAGATCATCATCCCATCATCCGTAACGCAGCGGAAATACTCGCGGGCGTACGGCTCGGTCCAGCGACCACCCGAGACGCGATCGGGTCCGGCCGCGGAGATGATCTGCATCCAGTGCTTGTCGCGAAACTCCACCGGCAGCTCGTGATCGCGGCGACGCCTGGTTTTCACAGCGACTCGCCGGGGCTCGGAAAGAAGCTGGAGCGTGAGTCGGGGAGCGGCGGTCGCTTTCACCACCCGCTCCCTCAGCTGGATTCTCGCCGAAGCCTGCGACGGCTCCTGACTGATCCACTCCGTGCGGCGATCGATCAAGGGGTGCTGCGTGTTGCGCGGAGTCACCACCACCGCGCCCTGATCATCCAGCAGCTGCGCGATCGTTTCCTCCGCCGCGCGCGCGGTGGCAAATCCGCGGTCGAATATGTCTCCCTGGCGTTCTAGTTCGCCCGTTACCGCTTCCACACGAATCGTAATGCCGACGACGCCATCGGGAAGAACGATTCTTTCCAGGTGAGAGCGTATCAGTCGCATCCACGCCTTGTGGCTGGCCGTCGATCGGGCCGGGCGCAACAGATGCTCGAAAGTCTCCCGGTTGGCGAGCGAGAAGATCATCGTCATTTCGCGCGCGCACTGGCCGCGCGACTTGAGCTCCGTCGTGATGTTTCCGACGAGCGCGTTGATGATGAAGACGAGACGCTCCGCATTCTTGAGCGTGTAATCCACCCAGTCGAGAGAAGCGGTCGGCAGCGCCCGCGGCATGCTGGCGAAAATGCGGCGCGAGTCGTCGGCCCTCGACAATCTCCAGAGGCGCGCCCCCTCGGCCCCGAAACGAACCTCGACAGACTCGAGATCCAGTACCGCCAGATCTCCGCAGCTCTCCACCCCAATCCCATCGAGCATCGTCGACAGAGCGAGCGATGGCTCGAGCACGCCAACGGAGTACGGAGCGAGATACTCGCGCTCCGACCCCGGCGAGATTGTGACGAGGCCGCCATTTCCATGACGAGCGGCGACTTCGGCGGAGACTGGAGTGATGGAGATGGAAGCCCTCACCTTCTCCACTCCCTTCTCGTGAAGAACGTCGAGAAGATCTCTCGCCAAAGACTCGGCGCTCATTCCGCGCGCATCGGCCCAGACGATTCCGTTCGCTCCCAGCATCACGCGTGGAGCTACTCCGAGCAGCGAAGGCACCAGTTGTTGAAGGAGGTCGTTCTTCGGCTGGGCGGGGGTTGTGCCGATGGCGAGAGAGGCAGGAACGGCGGCGGGAATCCAAAGACAGATGAAGGTCATTTTTCAGCGAGGGGCGGGTATCAACTATAGACCGAATATATACCGAAGGCCAAAAGAAGGGGGCCCCTAGTATCTTCGTTCATTTCGCAGGGCGAAAAAACCGAATGCCTGTATCCCCCATCCGCGTGTAGATTCAGGAGATAGGAGGAACGACCGATGCACGCGAGACTCGCCGAAACCATGACTTTTGTGGAACAGAAACGGAGAGAGCTCCTTCAGAGCTTCGAGGGCATCGACGGCGAAAAGCTTTGCCGGCGCGCGGCTCCGGATGGATGGTCGGTGGCCGAGATTCAAGCACACCCATCCCGTTCTGGGCGAGCTCGATCTTTATCAGTGGCTCATTTTCGTCGGCCAGCATGAGGGCCGGCACAAGAAGCAGATCGACCGGACACTCAAATCAATTCCCACATGAATAGCCATCCCGTCAGGACCATTGGGCTCACCGTGGCGTTTATCGCGCTCGCGCTCACTACCGCCGCGGCCCCAATTTCTCCGCCCGAGGCGGCGAAGAAGCCGATCATCACCGTCTACAAAGATCCAGGCTGCGGCTGTTGCAAGAGCTGGATCGAGCACCTCATCAAGCACGGGTACCGCGTGGACGCGAAGGACACTCCCAACATGACGGAGATCAAGCGCACACTCGGAGTTCCGGACGGATTGACCGCGTGCCACACGGCGATGGTGAACGGATACCTGATCGAAGGCCACGTCCCAGCGGCCGACATCGATCGGCTCCTCGCGCAGAAGCCACGGATCGCTGGCCTCGCTGTTCCAGGAATGCCAATGGGATCTCCCGGAATGGAAGGCGGGCCCGCCCAGCGCTACCAGGTGCTCACGTTCGACAAGAGCGGGAAGACCGGGGTGTTCGCCAGCCACTAACGGACGTGGGGGAGTTGCGCCCGTCCAACCACTGACCGACCGGAGGGGAACACTTGCGCCCGTGAGGATGTTTATATATACATTCCTCGTGCATAATTTCCCAACGGCTGCCAAGCCCGGCCTGGCTCGCAACAGAGCCGATTCCGCGTCGACGGTGCGGCGCGCTGCGCGTGCCGACGCCGGCCAGATCCTCGAGTTGGTGACACAGTACGCCGCGCAAGGGTTGATGCTCTTCAGAACGTTCGAACAGGTCGCCACGCGCATCGACAGCTATGTCGTTGCTACCAACAGCGCCGGGCGCATCATCGCCTGTGCCGCGCTCGAGGAGTATTCGCCGTCGCTGGCCGAGGTGTCGTCCGTAGCGGTTGCGCCAATGCACCACGGAAAAGGGCTGGGCAGCCAGGTCGTGCTCGGGGTCGAGCGGCTGGCGCGGGCGAGGGACATCGAAGAGCTGTTCGCGCTGAGCCTAACCGACAACTTCTTCCTCTCGCTGTCGTACAAGCCGACGACGATCTCGCGCTACCCCGAGAAGCTGGCTCGCTACGACACGCTATCGAAGTCTGGTGTCGAGATCGTTCCCAAGCGCTGCTTCCAGAAGGAGCTCGGTAAATCCTGGAGCGCGCCTCGGCTGGTTGAGCAGACGGCGGTGAGCAAGCAGCGGGAGAGGAAGGCCGGCTGAAGGCTTCCCGGTAGAACTACCGCTCGACGATATCCGCCAACGCCTGACGGATCGTCGGATCGGTGTTCCGCGATAGCGCCGAAATCGCACGGCGTTTCAGTTGAGTGTTCGGCTCATTGCGCGCGATCCAGACCAGCTTGTCGGTCGCTCCCTTGTCGGCCAGGCGCGAATAAATAGAGATTAAGGCGGCCGCGCATCTGCGGATCCGGTGTCGGGTCGTAGAGCGCCAGCAGCGAAGGAGTCGTCGCTCCCGCGCGAGAGAGGTACTCGAGCGCCCGCCGGCGCGCTTCGGGAGTGAGCTTCTCGTCGCGAACGACTCCCATGAGCCGTGAACTCCCTGGCCTTCTCCGCGTCCCCACTCAGTCGGTACGCGAGCGAGTACACGCGGGGCGCGTGCGTGTCGTACAGC
Source organism: Gemmatimonadota bacterium (assembly GCA_003131365.1). Lineage (GTDB taxonomy): Bacteria > Gemmatimonadota > Gemmatimonadetes > Gemmatimonadales > Gemmatimonadaceae > UBA4720. Next base: position 3,656 of record PKVB01000156.1, read on the forward strand.
GTACGCCCGGCCAACCGATCCCCCGCGATGACCAGGGCGATAAGCTGTGTCTCGTTCACGTGGTGTTGTAGCTGCCGCTGATCTTGGTCGCGACCATTTTCTGTAAGGTTCGACACAGGCATGGTTAATTTCGTTCGGTGTAGTGGGAATTAGGGGCTAGCCGCGTCTGAGGCACTACAACGGAACGAGGGACGGGGTTTCAACTGCAAACCAACGTGATCTGGAACTGAACGTGATCCGAGATCTGAGAAGCGTAGATATCAGGGTTTAGTAACTACGCTGCGACATATCTGAGTGGCGTTGTGGTACAGGCAGTCGGTTGTGATAGGACGCGCGCCCGATACGGTCAGTGCGCAGTGCCTACCTACTGAGATCTATGCTTCTGAGATCTCGGATCCCGTTCAGTTTGCAGTTGAGATCTCGGATCCCGTTCAGTTGCAGTTGTGACCCCGCGTCGATCAACGAGCCCCGCCTCGAGCCCCATTCGTAAATCGTACGGCACGACGGGCACCGAGATGTCAGCGCTCCGGTTCCAGCCGAGCGAATTGGCGCGGACCCGGATCATCACTTCCTGCGCTTCGGCGGGATCACCGAATGGAGTCTTTCGCCAGCGGTAGCTCTCGCGCAGAATCTGGGATGTCATGCGGAGGCTCGCCATCGACGCGTGCGATGTAAGAGTGACGAGCGCGCCGCCTCCTTCGCTCGCGGCGCGGGAGAGCCGCACCGTCTCCGTGCCTTCGGGCTCCAGACCAGCGATGACGACGAGCGCGAATCCTCCGCAGCGGAGGAGCTCCTCCGCCCCACGGAGTCCGTGCTTGCGATTGCGCGGGCGCACGAGGATCGGTCCCTCTTCCCAGAATGGACCGGCGACGGTGCCAAGCCCATCAATCCAGACTGCTCTCTCGCCCTGGGCAACGGTGGTGTGACACGCAGCTCTGAGAACCGCTGTCGCTCCACCCTGCGGCATCCAGACAGTGAGCCGTCCACGAGGAAGGCCGCGTCCGGGAAGAATTGCATCGAGTATCTCGATGCCCGTCGCCACCGGTTCCGCGGTCCGGTGAGTGACCGGTGTCGCATCTGGAAATCGATGCTCGATGAGGGCGCGGATGGCGGCGTTGCGGTCGGACATGGCTTGCTAGAATACCCCGAACATATACCGAAGGCAAGAAGAGTACCGCGCTCCACGGCCGCACACTGCAATCAAGACTACCTGCTGCGGATCAATCGAGGGAAATTCGGACGCACGGTGTAGGAGAGACTCGAAACATTCTGGGCCTGGATTATGAACTACCGAGTGCAACCTCCCGCCCGCCAACCAAACTCCTCAGCAGAATTGATGCAATACGTTTTTCATAAATCGTCGTCTATCACCATGCTCACCTCATTCGCCCTCATAGCCTCCCTCGCCTGCGCCGCCAGCAAGGAGGCGCGGCCCACGCCCGGTCTCGAGGAAATTCCTCCGGCCGGTCCACCGCTCGCAGTTGCGGCCCCACAAGGTGTCGCAGGCGCCACCTCATCCACTCCGTCAACTCCATCAACTCCTACCGCTGCTTCGAGCACGCCATCGAGCGTCGCCAACGATTCCGCCACGAAGGATCCGCCGATCACTGTCCCTTCAGTAAAAGGCCGCACCAAGAAGGACAGCCTGGCGCTCGTGAAAGCCGTCAGGGCGGGACTGGAGAACACGAACTGGCCGGTGAAAACCGTGGCTCCGCTTCCGGGCTCCATTCTCCCCGCGCGTCGAATCATTGCTTTCTATGGAAATCCGCTCTCGAAGAGGATGGGAATCCTGGGAGAGCTCCCGCCCGATAAAATGCTGGCGCGTCTCGACAAGGAAGTAGCCGAATGGCAGAAAGCGGATCCATCAACTCCGGTTCAGCCAGCGCTGCATCTCATCGCGGTCGTGGCACAGGGGATGCCCGGGCGCGATGGGAAGTATCGCCTCCGCATGGCCGACACTCTGCTCGAGAAGGTCGCGTCCTGGGCGGCCACCAGGAACGCCCTGCTCTTTCTCGACGTGCAGGTAGGCCAAAGCACGGTCCAGGAGGAGCTGCCGCGCCTCATTCCGTTTCTGAAGCGCCCGAACGTGATGCTCGGAATCGATCCCGAGTTCTCGATGAAGCCACGAATGGACAAGAGGAAGGGCGAGGTGGTGACGGACAAGCCAGGCGCGCGGATCGGCACCATGAGCTCTGACGACGTGAACTACGCGATCGGCCTGCTGTCGGACCTCGTGACGAAGAACAATCTTCCTCCCAAGGTTCTCGTCGTCCACCGCTTCACGCACACCATGCTCACCGGTGCGAAGAAGATCCGGCTCGACCCGCGGGTTCAGGTGGTGATCAACATGGACGGGTGGGGCGCGCCGTGGCTCAAGTACGATTCGTACCGCGTCTACGTCGAGCAGGAGCCTGTGCAATTCACCGGGTTCAAGCTCTTCTACCACAACGACGCGAAGCTGGGTGATCCGATTCTCACGCCGGCAGAGGTGCTGCTGCTGAATCCGAAACCGCACTACATCCAGTACCAGTAGCGCCTCGCGCCTCGCTGGGCGAAGGGCAGAGTCATATTATTGGGCGGCCGTCATTGAACTATGACGGCCGCTCTTTCTTTTGCGGCACTGGAGGGTTTGATGACGACGAGACGGGACTTTCTGTCGAGCATGGCCGTGGCGGGACTGACGGCGCAGCCGGTGTTTCGCGAGCGCGCGATCAGGTCGCTCTTTCGCGCGAACGCGATCGCCGGTGACCGCTCCCCTCAAGTCGTCGCAGACGACGAGACGTACTGGGCGGAGATTCAGCGCGCCTTCGACTCCGATCGCACGATGATCAATCTCAACAACGGCGGCTGCAGTCCGACGCCGAGCCATGTGCTCGAGGCGATGATCAGGGACCTGAGATTCTCCAATGAGCTGCCGGTAGAGCACATGTGGCGGGTGCTCGAGCCGCGAGTGGAGAGCGTGCGGCGCGATCTCGCCAGCGAGTTCGGATGCGACCTGGAGGAGATGGCGATCACCCGCAACGCTTCGGAAGCGAATGAGATCATGATTTTCGGGCTCGATCTCAAGCGTGGCGACGAAGTGGTGGTCAGCAATCAGAACTATGGACGCATGATCACGTCGTGGCAGCAGCGAGAGCGGCGCGATGGCATAGTCCTGAAGCAGGTTTCATTCAAGGTTCCTCCGCCGTCGGACAGTTATCTCGTCGAGCAGTTCAGAGCTGCGATCACGCCGCGGACGAAGGTGATCGAGGTCACGCACATCACCAATCTCACCGGGCAGATCATGCCGGTGCGCCAGATCGTGGACATGGCGCGACCGCTTGGGATCGAAGTGTTCGTGGACGGCGCGCACGCATTCGCGCACTTTCCGTTCAAGCGCGACGATCTCAAGTGCGACTATTACGGAACGAGTCTTCACAAGTGGCTGCTGGCGCCTGTGGGAACCGGATTTCTGTACGTGCGGAAGGACAAACAGAAGAATCTCTGGCCGCTCATGGCCGCGGCCGCGACCCAGGACAACGACATCCGGAAGTACGAGGAGATCGGCACTCATCCGGCGGCCAACCACAACGCGATTTCCGCCGCCATGGCGTTCCATCGCGGAATCGGCGAGGACAGAAAGATCGCGCGGCTCCGCTTGCTGCGTGACCGGTGGGCGAAGCGGGTGGTGGCGGAGAGCTCGCGCGTTTCGGTGCTCACTCCGCTCGACAACCGACAATCGGGGGCGATCGCGCTCTTCCAGGTCGAAGGGATCGACAACGTCAAGCTCGGCGCCTGGCTCCTCAATCAACACCGGATCGTGAATACGCCGATCGTGCATCCGGAGTTTAGGGGAATTCGAATCACCCCCAACGTTTACACGACGCTCGACGAGATAGACATCTTTGCCGACAAGGTTTTGGACGCGGTGAAGAAGGGAATTCCAGCGTAGAGGTGACAATCCAGCGGGTAGCGGCGAGACGTTGAGTATTTCGTTGTTGGCGCTGTTTCTGGCACTCGGCTCCTTTGGAGCCGGGCTGTTGGGTGCGCTCACTGGTTTGGGGGGCGGGCTCGTCGTCGTTCCGATGATGACGCTTCTCTTTCACATCGATCTCAGATATGCGATCGGCGCTTCGCTGGTCTCCGTCATCGCGACTTCCTCCGGTGCCGCCGCGGCATACGTCCGTGAGGGATTCACGAACGTGCGTGTGGGAATATTTCTCGAAGTGGCAACAACTGTTGGCGCGCTGTCGGGGGCCGCGCTTGCCGGATTCATTCCCACGAGCGCGCTGGCGGTGCTCTTCGGTCTCGTCCTTCTCTATACCGCCTACCGCTCTCTCCGAGCGCCGGAAGAACACCCAACCGATCTGCCATCAGACCCGTTGGCATTGCGCCTCAGACTCAATTCCACTTATCCGACCGCCGCCGGGATCCGCGCGTACTCGGTGCAGGGAGTGAAGAAAGGATTCGCTCTGATGTTCGTGGCAGGGGTTCTGTCGGCCCTGCTCGGGATTGGGTCGGGGATCGTGAAGGTATTGGCCATGGACCACACGATGAAGCTTCCGTTCAAGGTCTCCACCACGACCAGTAATTTCATGATCGGCGTGACCGCAGCGGCGAGCGCCGGAGTATACCTCCACCGAGGATACATAGAGCCCGCGCTTGCCTTTCCCGTCATGCTCGGAGTGCTGGCCGGCGCCCTGCTCGGCGCCCGCATTCTGGCCGGCGCGAAAACGCTCTGGCTGCGCAGGATATTCACAACCGTTGTCGTAGTACTCGCGCTCGAAATGCTGTACAAGGGTTTGAGAGGTGGACTTTGACGGCGCCTGGGAAGCAACCACCGGGAACGGCGGTGAGGGACAGGCGCGATGAGCAGATCGAGCTGGTGATTGGCCGCCTGCTCCAATGGGGTGTGTTGGCTGCGGCGATCGTAGTCGTTATCGGTGGACTACTCCTGCTCGCGCAGTACGGACACTTGCCAGCGAATTTTCGGCAGTTCAACGGCGAGGATGCGGCGCTCCGGAGCGTGGGCGGAATAATTCGCGCTGCCCGGAGCGGCGACAGCCGCGCAATCGTGCAACTGGGATTGGTCCTTCTTATCGCTACTCCGGCGGCTCGCGTAGCACTCACTCTCGGTGCGTTCATCATTCAGCGCGACAGGCTGTACATGCTCACGACCACCATCGTGGTCGCACTTCTGCTGTACGGGCTCATCTGGGGGCGCGCGTGACCGTTCATCGGCCTTTTCTTCCAGCGTAGCCAACATCCAACCAGCCTTCATCGCAAACGTCGGGACAACTCTTTACCGATCCCCAACATGATCCTTCTGAAAACCGCGTCGCTCCTCATCATTTCCAACATTTTCATGACGTTCGCATGGTACGGGCACCTGCGAAATCTCAGCGACAGAAAATGGTACATTGCAGTGGTAGTGAGCTGGGGCATCGCACTGTTCGAGTACACGTTCATGATTCCCGCGAATCGGATCGGGGCGACAGAGCTGACGCTTCCGCAATTGAAGATTCTTCAGGAAGCCATAACGCTCGTCGTTTTCGTCCCGTTCGCGGCTCTCTACATGCGGCAGCCGCCGAGACTGGACTTCCTGTGGGCGGGGCTGTGCATCCTGGGTGCGGTGTTCTTCATGTTTCGGGGCCATTCGCCGGCCTGACCGGCTTGCGGCTGATTAGACCGCGCGAATCTCCGGGTACCTCCAGAACGCCCAAAGCGAGTACGCGAGCATCACCACGCCGCCGCTGAAAATCGCCCACTGCACGCCGACGAAGCGCGCCATCGCCCCCGCGATGAATGAGCCGATCGGCGTGAAGCCGACGTAAACGAAGACGTAGGTCGCCATCACCCGACCCCGCAGCTCGTCGGGCACCACCGATTGAAGGATGCCGTTTGCCAGCGCGCCGTTGATCAGCATCGTGAGACCGAGGAAGAGCAGCACGAAAGCGGCAAGATGAACGGTGCGCATCAGCGAAAAGAGAATCGTCAGCCCGGCGAACGCGTAGGCCGTGGCATTGAACAGCCGGCCCCGGCGAATTCGCGCGCCGAGGCCCGCGAGCGAGAGCGCTCCGGTCAGCGCGCCGATGCCGACGAAGGTCAAAAGCAATCCATAGCCGCCTGCTCCAGTATGCAGCACGTCCCGCGCGATGACCGGCATCATCGTCAGATATTGAAATCCAAATATCGAATACACCGCAATCACCCCCATCAGTCCGGTCACCGACCGCGAGCTGCGGATGTAGTTCAGTCCCTGCTTCAACTGCTCGGCGGGAGAGACAAGGTGCAGGACGGGCGTCCACCGCGGCAGCTTGATCCGCGCGAGACTGGCGAGCACCGCGAAATAGCTGAGCGCGTTGACGCCGAAGCACCACGCGACGCCGAACTTGCCGAGTATGATCGCGGCGAGTGACGGGCCGACGATGCGGGCGAGATTGAATCCGCCCGAGTTGAGCGCGATCGCATCGACCAGGTCCTCCTTCGACACGAGCTCGACGATCATCGCCTGCCGCGCCGGAATTTCGAACGCCGAGATCACGCCCCCGAGCGTTGTCAGTGCCAACAGCGACCCGAAGCCGATGCGGCCCGTCCAGGTGAACCACCAGAGTGCGGCGGCCTCTATGAGCAGGAGTGCCTGACAGATAATTACGATGCGGAGCTTGCTGCGCCGGTCGGCGACGACTCCGCCGTAGAGGGACAGCAAAAGCACTGGGAAGTTGCTCGCCGCGGCCACCACTCCGACGAGGAAGGCGCTGTTGGTGAGCTCGAGCGCGAGCCAGCCCTGCCCGACCTGCTGCATCCACGTCCCGATAAGCGAGACGGTCTGTCCGATCCAGAAGAGTCGGAAATTCCGGTGGACCTGGAGCGCCCTGAACGGGTTGATCGATCGTCTTCCTGGGCGCGCCGGAGTCGGGGGCATTGCGGAGGATTATACACGCTCTGCGGCTGCCGTTGTATGTTGAGACGTGCGCTTTCTGGATAGTCTGGCACGGTGCATAGCGTTTTGTCTTTGCCGGCGTGGGTCCGCAGTGAAATACCGATTGCGCTTACTGAGCTACTCGCCGCTTCTGTTTTCTTGCATCGGATGTGGGCCTTCGCCGCGCCCAGTCCGGAAGCCCTCGGCCAGCGTTGCGACTGACCCGCATGCGATTGATAGCCTCGCCGGGTTATCGCGTCTTCTGCTGACAACGGACAAGCCGCGCGACGTCTATCAAGCGATGGTCTGTGAGGGCGTGGCTATCTACGCTCGACTCGGCGAGGCTGAAGCGGGTCTTCGTGTAAAGGGGATGCAGGACACCATCTACAAGACCCGCGAAGATTCCATCGCTCTGGATCGCGCCAGCGACAAACTAGCGAATGGTGTGTTCTATGCCGATTGTGATTCCGCCTCGATCGAAAGACAGAGACCCCACCCGAAGCCGTTGCCCGCTGTCTGGACCGACTCGCACGCGACCGATAGCCTCGCCAGGCTAATGCGTCTGCTACTGACAACGGACCAACCGCTGACCGTGAATCAGATGCTGGGGTGCGAATATATGGACCTCGATCGTAGGCTAGGCTCCCCGGAAGCCAAGTTACGGGGCGTGCGTGTAAGAGACACGATCGATAAGACTCGAGCCGATACAATTGCAAGATCTCGGNNCTGAGTTGAGGCGAGCATACGGGTCGGAATGAGAGCCGAATTCCGTTGTGACACGCTTGCGGCCGCGTACAAGAGGTACGGCGCCGATTCACTCTCGCGCCATTCTCCGCAGCGCTGAATGACTTCGGGACACCTCTTCGCGGTCTCCTTACTAATTCTCGCGTGCGAGCCTTGGCCCCGACCTGTTCGGAAGCCGTCGCCCAGCGTCGCAACCGACCCACACGCGACTGATAGCCTCGCAAAGCTGATGCGTCTGCTACTGACGACGGACGAACCGCTGGCGGTCTATCAGGTGGCGGCGTGCGAAACACTGAGTCTCTACAACAGGTTAGGTCCCAACGAAGGAGAGCTGCGTGTGCAGGGCGTGATAGACACGATCTATAAGACTCATGCCGACACAGTTGCCAAATCCCGAGCCGAAGTGAGGATGCGAAACGGAGTTACGAGAACTGGGTCTTTCTTCTGTGACTCCCTCGCCGCCGCGACTACCGATCACCGCCGTGATTCACTTGTGCGCAAATCCAAATAGCGCCCGGATTCAACGAAGCGGAGTCAGACAGAGGTAGTCGGCGTGCTCCTCAGGCGATGGCGGTTATACACTCCCCACGCCCGGGTTGTATGTTAGAGATATGCGCTTCCACACCTACTCGAAGTTCAGCCCGGAAGCCGCTGACGCGGTAGATCTCCAAGCGTTGCTGGACAAGCTCGCGGATTTCCTGCTGCAATCGGGGTTCGCGGGCGGGCAGAGCATGAATCCGTACTTCGACGATTTCGATTCGGAGCCCGATCGATCCGTCGAAGCGCTGCGTCAGGCGATTCTCGATGCATTGATCGNNGCGGACAGTTCACGCCCGAGCTGCTCGAGGCGCTGCGCGGCGACGGAACGAAGGAATCCCAGGAAAAGCTGAGCGAGCTGCTGGACAGCTTGATCCAGAAGCTCGCGGCGGAAGGGTACCTCAATCTTCAGGCTCCGCCACAAGTGCCGGCCGGCCATCAACCCGTAACCGGGCGTGGGAGCATCGCCCACGGCGCATCGAAGAGCGTCCAGTTCAATCTCACCGACAAGGGAATCGATTTCCTCGGCTACAAGAGCCTCCGCCACATCCTGAGCTCGCTCGGTAAATCGAGCTTCGGCTCTCACGATACGCCCCACCTCGCCACCGGCATCGAAGCGGACGGCTACAGCAAGGAGTACGAGTTCGGGGACGTGCTCAACATCGACGTGAACGAAACGCTCAAGAACTCGCTCACGCGCACCGGCTCGCTCAAAGTCCCTATGGATCTCGATTACTCAGACCTGATGGTGCGGCAGGCAGAGTACCGGTCGTCGTGCGCGACCGTGCTGATGCTCGACACATCGCACTCGATGATTCTCTACGGCGAGGATCGCTTCACCCCGGCGAAGAAAGTCGCGCTGGCGCTCACTCATCTCATTCGCACCCAGTTCCCGGGCGACACGCTCCAGGTCGTGCTGTTCCACGATTCGGCCGAGGAGATTCCGCTATCGGCGCTGCCGCAGGCGCAGGTTGGTCCTTACCACACCAACACGGCCGAAGGGCTCAAGCTCGCGCGCCGGCTCCTCATGGCGCAGAAGAAGGACATGCGCCAGATCGTGATGATCACCGACGGCAAGCCAAGCGCGATGACGATGCCGAACGGCCAGATCTACAAGAACTCCATGGGCCTCGACAGCACCGTCATCGCCACGACGCTGCGGGAGGTTGCGAACTGCCGCCGCGCCGGTATTCTCATCAACACTTTCATGCTCGCGCGCGACCGGGCGCTGGTGGACTTTGTGAAGCGCGTCTCCGAGATCGCCAAGGGCAAGGCGTACTTTACCAATACCATGACTCTTGGTCAGTTCATCCTCATGGACTTCTTAAGAAAGAAGACGCAGAAGATTTCGTAGTTCCAAAACTGCCAACTCCACACAAAAAACCAAACGAATGCGAATCACCAGAGTTCTCCCGGCTCTAGCGATCACACTCACAGCCGCGTGCGCGTCCGTCCCGCGCGGTCCCGGCGCCACGCGCTTCGACGTGCTCATCACGAACGCGCGAATCGTAGACGGCACCGGCAACCCGTGGTATCGGGGGAGCGTGGGTGTCGTTGGCGATCGCATCGCCTACGTCGGGCCATCGATTCCCGGGCTCACGGGGCAACGAGTCATCGACGCCAGCGGACAGGTCGTCGCTCCGGGTTTCATCGACATGCTCGGCCACTCCGAGTTCGCGATCCTCCGCGGGCCGCACGCCGTATCCAAGATCACCCAGGGAATCACGAGTGAGATAACCGGCGAAGTGAGCTCGGCCTGGCCGAATGTCGCACTCGGTGAGCAGCCAAACCCGAGGTATCCGTGGCGGTCACTCGGCGAGTACTTCACCTACCTCGAGAAGAGCGGCACCGCGATCAATCTCGGCACCTACGTTGGCACAAGCTCCGTTCGAGAAGCGGTGATGGGCCAGGCAACGCGCCACCCCACCGATGCCGAGATGAAGCAGATGGGCGCACTTATCGACTCGGCGATGCGGGACGGCGCTGTCGGCCTTGGAACGGGGTTGATCTACCTGCCGAGCACTTTCTTCTCGACCGAGGAGCTGATCGCGCTCACGAGATACGTGACGCCCTACAAGGGCGGCTACGCCGCGCACATTCGCAGCGAAGGAACGGGTCTCCTGGATGCGATTCACGAGACGATTCGAATCGCCGCGGAAGCGGGCACTTGGGCTGAGATAAGGCACATCAAGTCGCGCTCTCTGGAGCAGATGCAGCAGGCGGTCGCGCTCATAGATTCGGCGCGTGCCGCGGGTGTCGACATCACCGCCGACCAGTATCCATACATCGCGAGTGGAACCGGGCTCGCGGCGATGCTCAACACCTGGGTGCAGGAAGGCGGCGACGATTCGCTGGTGGTGCGCCTCAAGGATCCGGCGGTGCGCGCACGTCTCAAGTCGGAGCTGGGCGCGGACAGCGCCGCCGGCATCCGTACAGCGGCGCACACGATGGTGAACGAAGTCGGCGCAGACTCGCTCAAGATCTATGAGGGCAAGCTGCTCACCGACATCGGGAAGATGCGCAACGAAGATCCGTATGACGCGGCGTTCGACATTCTGGTCGGGGATCGCGGGCGCACCAGCGCGATCTACTTTTCCTTCAACGAGGACGCGCTCCGGTACGTGATGAAGCAGCCGTGGGTCTCGGTGGGACAGGACGCCGGCGCAGTAAGCCCTGATTCGACCGGCAAGTGGCGGGAGCGCGGGCATCCGCGCGGCTTCGGTACGTTCCCGCGCATACTCGGCCGCTACGTGCGTCAGGATTCGGTGATCACGCTCGAATTTGCGGTGAGGAAGATGACGTCGCTCGCGGCGCAGCGGGTCGGGATCAACGATCGCGGGCTGCTCAAGCCGGGAATGTACGCCGACATCACTGTATTCGATCCCAACACGATCATCGACCGGTCGACTTACGAAATGCCATCGCAGCTCGCGACAGGAGTGAGCTACGTGCTCGTAAACGGCGTTCCGGTGGTCGACAATGGCCAGGTCACCGGGGCGCTACCCGGCCGCGCGCTGCGAGGGCCTGGGTACTGGTTAAGGCGCTGAGATACCTGCAGGACTGAAGTTAGGGGAATGCCCTACTTTGTTTCGGCGTATCTCCTATCGTTCTGGTGACCGAATCGCGGCACCTTTGACCGTCAACTGCGTCCAGCAGTCCCCCAACTCTGACGGTCATGTCGAATCCACTCCATTCACTATTCCTTGGTCCCAAGGGTGAAAACGAGCAGATCCTGAAGGAGCTGCTCGATTCCGCGCTCGAGACGCATCTGCGCTGGCGGCGAAGCAATCACCCGGAAGATCCGTCGCCCATTGCGTCCCGCGAGTCGCCGGCTCCCGCGGAACGCGCGGAGCTGAGACGACATTTCGCATCGCTGCTCGAGCAACTTCAGGGCAGCGTTCCGTTCTTCAGTGGACGCTACAACGGGCACATGCTATCGGAGCAGACGATCGCAGGGCAGGCTGCTTATTTCGCGGCGATGCTTTACAACCCGAACAATGTCTCGGGTGAAGTCGCGCCCGTCACGACCCGGCTGGAGGAAGAGGTCGCCCACCTGCTGGCCGAGATGATCGGCTACGACCCAATGCGCTGCTGGGGGCACCTCACTTCCGGCGGAACGATCGCGAACTTCGAGGCGCTCTGGATAGCGCGCAACGTTTTCTACCACCCGGTCGCGGCTTCGTTGGCGGCGAGGTCGTTGGGCGTCGATGTCTCGGTTTCCTTGCCTGACGGGTCGGTGGCGATGCTCAGCCAGCTCAATCTGTGGCAGCTGCTCAACATCCGGCCCGCCTGTTCGCTCGACCTGTGGGAAAAACTCTGGCTCGCGGCGCCAAGGCCCGCGCTGGAGAGCGCGCTCAAATCCCGCTCGCTCGCAACCCTTGGCTATCAGGATTACAACAGGCAGCTCGCGGCCGAGTTCGGCGATCCACTGCCGCCAGGCGTCGTACTCGCCTCAGGTACAGCCCATTACTCCTGGGCGAAGATCGTTGCCGCGCTGGGCGTGGGTTCGAATCAGCTGGTATTCGTGCCGGTAGAGCCCGAGTGCAGAATGGATCCAGACGCACTGTGGCGCGAGATCGAGTCACTCACTTCCCGGCGGATTCCAATCATGGCCTGCGTGAGCACCTGCGGCACGACCGAGCAGGGTGCCGTTGATGATTTGCAGCGCATCGTGGACGTGAGGGCGCGCGCTGAGCGGGAACTCGGCGTGACGTTCCACATCCATTCGGATGCATGCTATGGCGGCTATGCGGCATCTCTTACGCGCGCGCCCGACGGTTCGCGGCTCACCGCCGCCGGCGTTCGCGAGATATGTGGCGGAGCGCACTGGCCCACGGACCAATGGACGCGATCCGTCAGCGCTCTCGAGCGCGCGGATTCTGTAAGCATCGATCCCCACAAGCTTGGCTACGTACCCTATCCCGCCGGCGCGTTTCTTCTCAAGGACAGGCGTGGTCGCGAGCTGGTCGCAACCGATCCGCCGTATCTCGCGCTCACGACCTCCCGCGAAAACGGCGACGCACCCGTCATTGGCCGTTTCATATTCGAAGGATCCAAGCCCGGCGCATCGGCCGCTGCGACCTGGCTCAGTCACAAGACGATTCCCCTGAACAGTGCTGGTCACGGAAGAATCATCGCGTCCACGCTGAGAGCGGCGCGGGATCTGTATGCCCTCTTTGGCTCCGCCGATTTCAGCCCATATCGCGTCGTCCGCCTTCCTGAGCCGGACCTCAATATCGTCTGCTTCCTGCTGCACCACCCCTCTCTCGGTACTCTGAGCGAGCTCAACGCGCTGAATGAGATGATCTATAGGGAGCTGAGTCCGGACGCGGAAATGTCCGCGCCTTACATGATCACGCGAACGAGGCTGACTTCACCAGCATATGACGGGGCTATCGGACCGCTCCTTTTATCACTGGGCAAGGACGGAGAATCGTACCAGGAAAGCATTGCCGAGGGCCTGACGGTCCTGCGCGCGACCGTGATGAATCCGTTCTCTGTCGATGCGAGTCCCGACTATCTGCTTGGGCTTGTGGACGCAGTGCGTCGCGCGGCGATGAGCTTTCTGGGTGGACCGGCTAGCCCTGTACGTCGGCACCGGTTACGACGCGCCACGTGTCACGCGCAATGAGCAGCTCCTCGTCGGTGGGGATGACCCACAGCTCAACCCGCGATCCCTTCGCATCCATGCGCCCTTCAGAACCGACAAGAGCACTGTTACGCGAGTCGTCGATCTTGATACCCAGCCACTCGAGTCCCTTGCAAATGCGACGACGCACTTCCGGCGCGTTTTCTCCGATGCCGCCGGCGAAGATCACAGCATCGGCGCCATTCATCGCCGCCAGATACGCGCCCAGGTACTTCTTGACGCGATAGCAGAAAAGGTCGATCGCCAGTCGCGCCCGGCGATCCCCATTCTCCGCTTCCTCGGCCAACAGCTCGCGCATGTCGGCCGTCAGCCCCGATACGCCAAGCAACCCGGATTGCTTGTTGAGCAATGAGTCGAGATCACGCAGACTCAGTCCTTCCTTCGCCGACACAAAGTCGAGGATTGCCGGATCGAGATCGCCGGAACGCGTGCCCATCACGAGTCCCTCGAGCGGAGTGAAGCCCATCGATGTGTCGACCGATTGTCCGCCGACGATCGCGCAGGCCGAAGCGCCGTTGCCAAGGTGAAGCGTGATGATCTTGGTCGCATCACGCGTTCGGTTCGTGAGCTGGCGGTATCGATACGCGACGTAGCGGTGCGACGTCCCGTGAAAACCGTAGCGGCGCACGCGATAGCGCCGGTAGAGTTGATACGGGATCGCGTAGAGATACGCCGTTTCGAGCAAACTGTGGTGGAAAGCCGTATCGAAGACGGCGACTTGCGGGACGCCCGGTCCGAGCACCGCGCGCGCCGCGGCGATCCCGCGCAAGTTGTGTGGGTTGTGCAACGGAGCCAGCTCGATCAGCTCCTCGAGCGCGCGCACGACCTCGTCGTCCACCCGCGTGGATTGAGCGAACCGCTCGCCCCCGTGCACGACGCGATGACCCACCGCTTCTATGTCGCCGACGCTGGCGATCGGCACACCGGACGAATCGCTCGTGAGCCACGAAATGATGTATTCGACGGCAGCGGTACCGTCGCGGATGCTCCGCACGCTTCTTTGCGGCTGCTTGCCCGCGGAAGTCAACGTGAGATCGCTTCGCCGCCAATGCGCTCGATCATCCCGCTCGCGAGGCGGCGATCGCTCGCCTCGACAATCGCCTTCTCGTCGGTATCGATGAGGTGAAACTTCACGGATGCCGAGCCGAAATTGAGAACGAGAATGCGCAAGCGACCTTCGATGACGGGTGGTGAAGGTGGCGGCCGCTAGTCCGCTAGCAACCCGATCTTGAGAGCGAAGTCGACGTAATCGCTGCGGTGCGCCAGCCCAAGTTTCTCGTTGATCCGCTGCTTGTAGGTGTCGACGGTCTTGGGACTGATGAACAGCTTCTCGCCAATCTCCGGCGCGCTGTACCCGCGAGCAACGAACTTGAGGACGTTCTGTTCGCGCTCGGTGAGCTTCTCGAACTTGGTGCGCTCGTCGGCGTGCTCCGCTCTCCGCTGGATTCGTTGCGCCAGCGCGCGGGCCGCGGACGGCTGCATGTAGACATCGCCGTGAGCGACGGCGCGGACCGCGTCGATGAGCTCGCGGTCGGCGGCGCTCTTGACCAGGTATCCGCTGGCGCCCGCTTCGAGCAGCGGAACGAGGTACGCATCCTCCGCGTGCATCGTGAGGATCAGCACTTTTGCGCGCGCGTTGTTTCCCACCAGCACCTTCGTGGCCTCGGCGCCGTCCATCTCGCCCATCGAGAGGTCCATCACGATTACATCCGGATCAAGCCTCTCCGCAAGGGAGATGGCTTCCTTGCCGTTGGATCCCTCGCCGATAACCTCGATGTCCTTGGCGCTGCCGAGCACTGCCTTCAGGCCGGCACGCACGACATTGTGGTCGTCAACGAGAACTACTCGGATAACACCGTCTCTCAAGCCGCCTCCGTGTCCATTCCTACCCACGCGAATACGCGGGTACCGTGATCTCCTGCAGTATCAATATGCAATTCACCGCCCGCAAGTGAGAGCCGCTCCCGCATTGCGGCGAGGCCGGATTCCCCACGCTTCCTCTCCAGAGGCCCGTCGAATCCACGACCATCGTCATTGACCTCGAGCTCGACGTAGCCGGGCCTGGCACGCAGCGAAACCGTGGCACGACCAGCGTCGGCGTGCCTCTCGACGTTGCGCAGCGCTTCCTGAGCCACGCGGTAGAGCGTGGCCGACAGCGCGGCCGGAATCACGACTCCGGCAATATCGACGTTGACCTGGACGTCCACGAGCGAGCGCTGCTGTGTCGCATCACCCAGAGCCTCGAGCGCGGTCGGCAAACCGAGATCTGTCGCGACGCGCGGATGCAACGAGCGAGAGACGTTGCGGATTTCTTCGAGAGCAGTACGCAACAGCTCACGGACGCCCGCCAATCGGGCGGAGGCGGCGTGATTTCCAATCTCGTGCGCGACCGCGGCGATCTGGAAGCTCGCGGCCGCGAGCGTCTGGCCGACCGAATCGTGAAGCTCGCGGGCAACCTGCGCGCGTTCTCTCTCCTCGGCGTAGACGACCTCCGCCCCGAGCTTTCGCATCCGATCGCGGCCGGCCGCGAGACTGTCGAGCATCTCATTGATGGTCATCGAGAGATGGGTCAGCTCACGGTCGGCAACAACGGAGGCCGGGACTCTTTCGGCAAGTCGACCCTCGGAAACCAGCTTCGCAACGCGCTCGAGAGCGTTGATCGGGCGAAGCGCGAGCTTGACCAGTGCAAGATTCACGGTGGCGCCGATGATCAGCGCCGCGATGACGACGTAAAAGTCGGCCAGGGGTCCGGCTAGGAGATGGGCTGGCGCGAATAGCACGAGCACGACAAGGCCCAGAATGATCAGGTTCGCGCCGAGCAGCTTGATCTCGAGCGAAACTCCGAGAAGCGCGCGCAGCCAGGGTGGAAGACGCTGTCCGCCGTGTTCACGGATTCCTTCCCGGCTGCGGCCGGGTGTAAGCTGGATTGGGGTCATGTGGAACTCATTTTACGATGAGGGCCGTGACCATGCCGAACATCCCGTGATCCGACTCGTCGATCGAGCAGGCGGCCAACGCGCTTCCAGCCAGGGCCGTGACAGCGGTATTTCGCAGGAAATCCCGGCGGGAACCCTTCTTACTGAGCGGAGCCGCGGGCATCTTTAGATGGTCGTTCT
>PKVB01000117.1 GCA_003131365.1 Gemmatimonadota bacterium
CGTCGAGGAAGACGAGGCCGCCCTCCTCTCTCTGGACGGGCGTCTTTGACCGGCGAGGCTCGACGCTCGGATCCAGCGTGTGAATTCGCTGCACGGTCGCTTCCGCCTCGGCTGCTCGTCCCTCGGCGTCGAGTGATTCGTGGAGTATCTGCAGCTGCTCGATCGCCTCGNNTCGGCGAGCATCAGCCGGATGTCGTCCTGACCGGGGCAAAGATCCGCGAATTCCTGGAGCGCCTTGAAGGCATCGGTCTCGCGACCGGCGCGGTGCATCCGGTCGGCGTACTCCAGGAAATTCTTCTTGGCGTCGCTGTTGAAGCCCTTCTTGGCCGAGATCTTACCGAGCTTGTAGTAGATCTGATGGCGCGCCGGGGCGTGGCGGAGAATCTTGTTGCAAAGCGCGATGGCGTTGTTGAGGTAGCCGCCCTCGGTATAGAGGNNCTGCTCGTAATAGTTGACGGCCTGATCGGTCCTGTTCAGACGCAGATTGAGGTCGCCAACGCGGTTGTAGACGGTTACGTCGCGGTCGTCGTCACCCTCGGTCTGCTCGATCATCTGAAGGTAGACTTCGAGCGCCTTGTCGTATTGCTTCTTCTGCTCGAATTCGGCAGCCTTTTTTTTCAGCTTGTCGACGTTGGACATTAAGGGCGCCGGGCAAAAAGGACTTACCCGGTAGGCACGGCCTCCGGGGGACGAACGTTCAAGTTACTTCCGCTTTCATAGGGGTGACAAGGCGCGCCAGCCTTCCACGACCCCACACAAAGACGTGCGCCGTACCAGTATGGCAACTCCCGCGCGTCGGTGATTGCGAAGAGCGCGAGATCGGCGGCAAAGCCCGGCGCAATCTGCCCGACCTCTCCCGCAATTCCCACCGCAGCCGCCCCATTTGCCGTCGCGGCGATGAGGACTTCCGCGAGGCTCATGCGTAGCTGACTTACACCGAGCGTTAGCATCAATGGAAAGTTAACCGTTGGGGAGGTGCCGGGGTTGAAGTCGCTGGCGAGAGCGACCGCCGCACCGGCATCGATCAGTGCGCGGGCCGGCGCCTGCTTGGCCTTGCCAAGGAAGAGCATTGTGCCGGGCAGAAGCGTCGCCACCGTGTTCGAGGTCGCGAGCGCCGCGATTCCGCTCTCGGAGATTGCGGCGAGATGGTCCGCCGATACCGCCTGGAGTGAAGCGGCGAGCTCCGCTCCGCCGCACGGCTTCAGCTCATCCGCGTGGATCTTGATGCCGAGTCCGGCCTGGCGCGACGCTTCGAGAATTCGACGCGCCTCGTCGATCGTGAACACCCCCGGCTCGCAGAAGACGTCGGCAAAGCGCGCAATGCCCTGCTCGACGACCTCGGGCAGAAGGGTCTTGATCAGGAGATCGATGAACTCGCCGCGCCGCGCTTCGCTGGTGCGGTATTCAAGGGGGATCTCGTGCGCGCCCAGCCACGTCGGCACGATTCGCATCGGCTGGCGCTCGGCAAGTCGTCCGATCACACGCAGCGCCTTCAGCTCGTCTTCCACCGAGAGGCCGTAGCCGCTCTTGATCTCGAGAGTGGTCGTTCCGTAGGAGGCCAGCTCCTTCACGCGCGTCAGTGCGAGCTTGAAGAGGTCGTCCTCGCTGCGCTCGCGAAAGTCGCGAACGGAAGCGTGGATGCCGCCCCCACGCTTCGCGATCTCCATGTAGTCGAAGCCTTCCGCGCGCAGCTCGTGCTCCTCGAACCTCGGCTTGCCAAACACGGCGTGGGTGTGCGAATCGACCAAGCCCGGAGTGAGCACACCTCCGTGGCAATCGACTACTTCGGCGTCCGGATAGGCACGCCGGAGATCGCGCGCCGCACCGATCATCGCGATGCGTCCGTTGCTGACGGCGACCGCGGTGTTCGTCAGGATGCCGGCGTCCCGCATCTCATTTCCCTTTCGTGCTCGGGCGGGGCCGGCGCAGGTCACTACCTGGGCGGCGTTCACAAAAAGGAGATCTCTTAACAAGGGGAGATCATGACAGAGCGACCTTTTGAGTTGGTTGTGCTCGGGTCGTCAGCAGCCTCAAGCATGCTGACCCACGAACGGCTTCGGCGTGGCCATCACATCGAGCACGCGGGAAAAGCGGAGCGGAGCCTGTGCCTCGCCACGACAAGCGTAGAAGCAGGCGTTGCAGTCGATCGGCTCGTACTTGCGGAACTCGGTCCAATGGAAATCGGTTGGAAAGTCCGGGCACCGCTTCACTCTGCCGAGTGGGTCGATGTGAATTGTCCGCATTCCGGAGCGGCAAGGCTCGGAGATCTCGCCCCGCACGTAGCGGGGAATTTGCTCCAGGTAGTAGTCCGAGTTGGTGATGACTCCGCGCGTCTTCCGCTTGAATGCAAGCAGCTCCCGCACCGCTTCTTCGAGCTCGCGCGTCTGGGCGCGCTCGATGAGGCCCTCGGTATTGCCGTTCTTGGCGTCGGTGTAGCAGCTGAAGTTGACGCCGCAGCCCAGCTCGCGTGCGCGATGCACGATCGGGAGCAGCTGGTCCAGATTGTCGCGCTTGATCACAGTGTTGAAGCGGATGCCCGTGATCCCGACTTCACGCATGCCTGGAATCGTGCGCATAATCTTGGCGCTCAGCCCCGGGATTCCACGGGCGCGGTCGTGCCGCTCGTCGAGAAAGTCGAGCGAGATATTGAACTGATTGATGCCTGCTTTCCAGATTGAGCGCGCGCGCTCGGGCGAGAGCATCCCGCCGTGCGTGATGAGCGTCATGTACTTGAGGCTGACGGCGGCGTTGACACCCGCGACCAGGTCCTCGAGGTCGTGTCTCAGTGTCGGCTCGCCACCGGTGAAGGTGATGACCATCGGGTTGAAGAAGCGGGCGGCGTCGGCAAACGATTTGATCTCGCTGGACTTCGCCGCCGGATCAGTCTTCCAGTAGTCGCAGAACCCGCAACGCGCGTTGCAGCGCATCGTCACCTCGAAATGGACGAGGACCGGACGCCGCGTGGCGGTGAGGTACGCGTACTTGGCCAGGAAGATCGGTACGTGCCACGGCTTGAACTCACTGGTGAGCATGTCAGCCGATCATCGGCAGATGCAGTCCGTGCTTGTGCGCCGTCTTGACCGCTTCCTCGTATCCCGCGTCAGCGTGGCGCGCGACGCCGGTGCCCGGGTCGTTCGTGAGCACCCGCTCGAGGCGGACGCGCATCTCCGGCGTGCCGTCGGCGACGATCACCTGGCCGGCGTGAAGAGAGTTGCCAATCCCAACTCCTCCGCCGTGATGGAACGACACCCACGACGCGCCGCTCGCGACATTCAGCATCGCGTTGAGCAGTGGCCAATCGGCTACCGCGTCCGTGCCGTCGCGCATGCCCTCGGTCTCACGGAAGGGCGACGCGACGCTTCCCGTATCGAGGTGATCACGCCCGATCGCGATCGGCGCCGAGATCTCGCCCGCTGCCACGAGGTCGTTGATGCCGACGCCGAACCGGGCGCGATCGGATTGCCCGAGCCAGCAGATTCGGGCCGGCAGCCCCTGAAATTTTATTTTCTTCTGGGCGAGCGAAATCCAGCGGCGGAGATGCTCGTCGTTCGGAAACAGCTCGAGCGCGAGATCGTCGGTCCGCTTGATATCGTTTGGATCGCCCGACAGCGCCACCCAGCGAAAGGGACCCTTCCCCTCGCAGAACAGCGGTCGGATGTACTCGGGGACGAATCCCGGAATGTCGAACGCGTTGCCGAGTCCCGCGTCGAGCGCGACGGTGCGGATGTTGTTCCCATAGTCGAAGGTGACCGCTCCGCGCTGCTGCATCTCGAGCATCGCCGTCACGTGACTCACGACCGATGCTGTCGAGCGGCGAATGTACTCTTCGGGGCTCGCCTCTCTCAGCGCGAGCGCCTGCGCGAAGCTCATTCCGGCCGGCACGTAGCCGTTCAGCATGTCGTGCGCGCTCGTCTGGTCGGTGACCACATCGGGCGTGACTCCGCGCCGCACGATCTCCGGGAGGACGTCAGCCGCGTTGCCCAGCAATCCTATTGAGATTGCTTCGCCCGAACGTCTCGCGCTGGCTATCAGCTCGAGTGCTTCGTCGAGATTCCGCGCCTTGCGGTCGAGGTAGCGCGTCGCGAGTCGTTTCTCGATGCGCGACTCGTCCACCTCGATGATCAGCGCCGCGGCTCCCTGCATCGTCGCCGCGAGTGGCTGCGCGCCGCCCATTCCTCCGAGACCGGCCGTGAGAACGAAGCGTCCGCGGAGAGATCCGGCAAAATGCTTTCGTGCGACTGATCCCAGCGTCTCGTAGGTGCCCTGCACGATTCCCTGCGAGCCGATGTAAATCCACGATCCGGCGGTCATCTGCCCGTACATCATCAGGCCTTTGCGCTCGAGCTCGCGGAAATGCTCCCACGTGGCCCAGCGGCCGACGAGGTTGCTGTTGGCGATTAGAACGCGTGGCGCACCCGTGTGTGTGCGAAAGACGCCGACCGGTTTTCCGCTCTGCACCAGCAGCGTCTCGTCCGCGCCGAGGTTCGTCAGCTCGCGCACGATCGCATCGAAGCACTCCCAGTTGCGCGCGGCTTTCCCCGTTCCCCCGTACACGACGAGATCCTCGGGACGCTCGGCAACGTCGGGATCGAGGTTGTTCATCAGCAGCCGGAGGGCGGCCTCCTGATGCCAGCCCTTGCACGAGATGGTTTTGCCGCGGGGCGCGCGAATCTCCCGACGACCCTGCCCGGAGGCGTCGAACGCGCCCGGATCGAAACGCACTCTCAGATCGGTCATGTCACCGTTCCAATGTCGGCGAAGCGCATCTCCGAAACAGCGTTACGGAGGGCCGCGATGTCGCCGCTCAGCACGCGGTCACCCTCGAGCCTCGGCACGATCGCGCGCACGCGCTGGTGCGCCGTGCGCACGCCTTTCCCGGGACGCAGCGGCGCCCTGAAATCGATTCCCTGCGCACCGCACATCAGCTCGATCGCCAGAATGTTCTCCAGATTGCGAAGCACGCGGCGCGCCTTCCACGCGGCGCCCATCGCCATCGGGACGACATCTTCCTTGCTGCCGTCCGTTGGGATCGTGTCCACGCTCGCGGGATGCGAGAGTACCTTACATTCGCTGGCAAGCGCTGCGGCTGTGACCTGTGCCATCATGAAACCGGAGTTGACACCCGCGTCCGGCGAAAGAAACGCCGGCAAACCCTGGTTGAGATCGGGATGAACCAGCCTGTCTATACGCCGCTCCGCCATCGTTGCCATGTGGGTCAGCACGATCGCGAGGAAGTCGAGCGCCATCGCGACCGTGAGTCCATGAAAGTTTCCGCCGCTCAGCGTCTCGCCATTCTCGAACACGAGCGGATTGTCGGTCGCCGCGTTGAGCTCTCTCGAAACCGCCTCGTCAATGAAGTCGAGCGCGTCGAGCACCGGTCCGTGCACCTGGGGCATACAGCGGAGCGCGTAAGGATCCTGCACGCGTGGATCGCCGTGCCGGTGGGATTCACGCAGCTCACTGTCCGCGAGCAGGTCGCGAAGCAGCGCTGCCGAGCGCGATTGACCTCTCTGACCACGAGCATCGTGGATTCTCTCGTCGAAGGCGACCGGGGTGCCGAGCAGAGCCTCGAGCGACATAGCGCCCGCGACGTGGGCTGTCCGCCAGAGAGCACGGGCGTGGACGAGCGCGATGAGCGCAACAGCCGTATGAGCTTGAGTTCCATTGATGAGCGTGATCCCTTCCTTCGGCGCGAGAACCACCGGCTTCGCACCAATCTCACGCAGAAGCTTCGCCGCCGAGTCTTCGCGATCGCCCTTGATCAGCGTTCCCTCGCCGATGAGAGACAGCGCGAGGTGAGCCAGCGGCGCGAGATCACCGCTCGCGCCAACGCTCCCCTGCTCGGGAATCGGCGGATAGACATCCCCGTTCAGCATCTCGAGAAGGAGATCAACGAGGTCCGGACGCGCGCCGGAGTAGCCCTTTGCGATCACGTTGGCGCGGAGGAGCATCATCGCTCTCACCTCGCGCTCCGGCAGGCGGTCTCCGACTCCTGCTGCGTGGCTGCGCACGACGTTCACCTGCAGCTGGGCCAGCCTGTCGGGCGGAATCGCGACCTCTGAGAGCTTTCCGAAACCCGTGGTGACTCCGTAGACGACGGAGTTGCTGCGCACGATGTCGTCCACGACGGCGCGGGTGCGGAGCATTCGCTCGCGGGCTTTCGGCGCCAGGCTGACTCGTAGCCGCTCGGCTGCCACTGCGTAGGCTTCATCGACGGTGAGTGTGTCACCGTTGATGAGAAGTTTCTCTGTCATTTCTTTTTTCGCGCCCGCCTGGCGGGGCTGCGCTTCTTCGGGGCGCTGGGTTTTGTCTTTTTCGCGGCACCCGCGGCGCGAGAAGGTGGCTTCCGTGGGCTTGCCGCGGCACCCCGACGCACCAGTCGCTCGGCTGGATCCCACCGCCACCCATCTTCGCCCGGACGGATTTCAACTCCACCCAGCCATCGAGTTCTGTTGTGGATGCTGTGCCAATCCCTGTTTCCAGCGAGCACTTCGCGGCCGAGCGGCGTCAGCATCAGCTCGCCCTCCACGAACTCGCGCGCTCTCTCCGAGGTCGGNNGGCGTTCCATCCTTCCAGGTGACGAGCGCGTCCTTCTTGCCACTCAATCTCTCCAGGTACGAATAGAAGACGATGTCTCCGAGGAAGATGCTCTCCTGTTTTGTGGCAACCTCGAGGAATGCGGCGACGGGTGTCGAATGCCCGGCCCCGATCGCGGCGAGCGCCTTCGGCGATACCCCTCGCGGGTTCTCGTTCGAAGCCAGTTTCACGATCGAGCGCTGGNNTCACGCTCGGAGCGGGACAGTCCGTTGACCGAAGATGGAAACTCCTCGAGATGCCGTCTCAGAGCGGCGGCAAGGTACGGAAGAGCAGATGTGTTCTCGTCGAGCAGCTTCGAGATCGAAGTCGGGTCGGTCGATCCGAACGCCTTCCAGGCCCGCCTCGCCAGCTCGAGCTGTTCTTGCGTCACGCGCGGACGCGTTTTGTCCAGCTGCTTCAGCTGGGTGGCCGAGAGCGGCGGGATGTACCCATCCACTACGATCACCGAGAGCGTTTTCCCACGAGCGGCACCGCTCCCGAAAAAGTCGAGGAGCTGTATCAGCTGCAGCTGGTCGTAGAGGTCATCCTCGAACCAGAGCACCACCTCGTCGAAGTAATCCAGGTGCCGGATCACCCGATCGCGCTCCGCGAAGTTTCCGCTCACGTGCGCGAAATCGTCCCACCCCTGCTCGGAGATGAACCGTGCGCGCTCCTTGCTCAGCGCTTCGAGCGAGAGCGACGAATCAACGGGTCCTTCGTGCAGCACGTCGCGCCAGGATATGATCTTGCCCTCGACGCCGGCCTCGCTCAGGGTGGCGGCGGCGCTGTCTCCATTGGTGATGTTGAGCCGTTGGGTCAACTTCAGGGGGCTATCGGGCGGTACGTCTGCTTGTCATAGTTGAATTTTAGGTCGGGCTCGGCGGTGAGGGCAATGAAGAAGTTGAAGGCAAAGTTCCCGTTGGGAGCTTGTGTGAAGGCAAAGATCGCCTTCCAGTCGTGCAGCGCCCGCTGCAGCGTGACAACGTGGCTCCCGAACTTATGCGCCTGGAAGTCGTAGTTCGTGGTCCAGGATCCGGCCCAATTCGGCGTCAGGTGGAAGGTCATGCTCGAGTTCAGGTTGTCCCGCCCGGGCGTCCGAAAGAAAGCGCCACCGGCCGTGGCGGCCGGCAGAGGTACACCGCCGTTGGGGTTCGCGGATTCGGCCTCAATGCACTGCTGGTATATGATCGGGTTCGATATAGCCGGTGCGCACTTGACCGCCGGATTGTTGTCGATAATTGTCGCGTTGCCTGTCGGCGGGCGCTGGCGGCTCGAGCTGTACTGAAGGGTGGCCGACCAGCCCTGCGTCTCCGGAATATTGTACTGACGGCTTCTCGCTGAGATGCCGGCAACAGGCATCGATGCCACCCCGCTCGCCTGCGCGTCGTCGGGACTCTTTTCCACGCGCTCGATCTGCGGATTCTGCTGCGGGACTGCCCGGCCAAACACTCTGCTAATGGCTCCGAAGATTCCCGACTGCGAGTTGATGGTGAAGCCCGCGTCGATGCTTTCGCGGAATGGCTTGAACCGCGCGCTGTCGCTCAGGATGTCTCCCTGGTAGAGCGAGTAGCGGATCCCTCCGTGAAAGCTGGGGATGAGATCGGTCGAGAAATCGGAGTTTATCGCGTCGGTGGCGAACCCGGAGCGATGGGTCTGGCGCGCTCGCTCGAAATCGTACGCCAGAGAGGAGAAATTCATGGACAGGATTTTTATCTTCTTCGGCTCCGCCGTGCTGCTCGTATCGCTGGACTTGAGCTTCGCCTCCAGGACGTGGGACAGTCCCAGGCTCACTCTGTTCTGCGCCAGCGCGCCCAGATACCCCTGCCGGCTCGTGTTCAGCGAATGGAGGTACTCGTCGCTGATGTCCGCGGCCGGCGCGTAGCCATAGCTGATGATGGGCGTGATGGAATGACGAAACCGCGACACCGGGCCAAAACCGGGAAAGAGCGCGAAGAGCGTGGGCGACGCGCTGAGACCGATAGTGGCCCGCTTCGCCTGGTGAACCAGCTTCCCGCCGTCCAATTCTGTGCGCCGCCAATAGCTGTGTCCGTCGACGTTCCCGAACGACACCGACGGTGTCACTTTCAGGGAGCTCTGGAGGAAGGCGGGGAGGTTGATGCCGGTCTGCCAATCGATTTGGGTCGAGTATGTCTTGGCGAATATCGTGGGCGTTACCTTCGACGAGTCGTTTACATCCGTCACTTTGACCAACGCGGGAGCGTCATTCTCCTGATCGGCGAGGGTGAATGAATTGGTCCAAGTGAAGCCGCCGATTCTGATGGGTGTGTTGAGGCTCGAGCTAGTATTGCGCGAGTTGAGTACTCGACGAACGCTGTCCGGCAGTCCCGTCTGGTTCGTGAAGTACCGGTAGGGAAACTCGGCACCCTGGTCGTTGTTGAGGATCTGGTTCGTCGACACGTTGAAGCCAGGCGACCAGTCGAACCACGACACCGGCGACAGTGTCGGAACCGTGATGCTGAAATTCGGAAAGCTCTGTTCGACCTCGGTGCGTCCCGGGTGCTGCGTTCGGGTGCCGCCCAAGCTCAGTGAGGCGGGACCTACCTTGGTGTCGTAGTTCGCACTCGAGTTAATGCTGGCGAGAACCGCCGCCGGATTGAACGCCGAGCTCCTCTGAACGAACGTGTTGCTGACGTAATTGATGTTCGTGGTGAAGTGAGTGCTTTGGGAGAAAGCCTGCGAATGGCTCCAGCTCACGCTCGTGTTCTTCGAGCCGTCGCCCTGGTCGTGCTGCGATAGCCCAAGCCGACCGCTAACGAACCTGTCGAGCCAGCGATACTGCATCTCTCCATTCATCTGGACCCAACCCGGGTCGCCCACGGTCGCTCGCGCTCCGCTCCGCCAGTCGAGCGCGACCTGCGCGTCCATGTAGTCGCTGATCGCGAAGTAGTAGCCGAAGTTCTCGACGTGGCGCCGGTAGGTGGGGCTGTTGCGGAACAGCTCGCTCACTCCGAAGCGCGGCGTGATGACACCGCTGCGGCGTCCCGAGCGAATGTCCTGGAAAATGAATGGCAGCCACATGATCGGCACGTCGCCGATGTAAAGGATCGCCGGCCGGGCAACCATGATGTTCTTCGTGATCATCTTGATCTCGTTCGACCGAAAATGGTAATCGGGAATCGAGTCGTCGCAGCTTGTAATTTCGCCGTTTCTGACGTAGAACGCCGTCTCGCGGCCGCGCGTCGTGTCGCTGACGAAGGTGGCGTTCGCTCCGTTTACCNNTAGGCTCCGTTTACCAGCCAGTGCTGGCCCGTCTCCTCGATTGCGGTCGAGATTTGCGTCACGGATCCGCGGTGGAGCTCGACGTTGTACGCCATCTGCCCGTGAGCGATGACGTCGGCGGACTGCTGATCTGGATCACGCAATATGACTGTCTGGCCCCGCGCCACGACGATCTTGGTCGAGTCGTTGAACAGGATGGTNNTTGACGCCCGCCTTGTTGCCATTGAGCTTGAGCGTGTGAGCCTGGGCATTGAACACCGCCACATCGCCCTGGTACCGCGTCGCGGTGTAGCCGGGCCGGGCCATCAGGACTTGCATGACGGAATCGGGCTCGTTCCACTTGAGCAGATCCTTCGGCTTGGTGGAATCGATGGCGGTGCTGTCGTGGCGAGACGTGTCCGGGCGCGC
Source organism: Gemmatimonadota bacterium (assembly GCA_003131365.1). Classification (GTDB taxonomy): domain Bacteria; phylum Gemmatimonadota; class Gemmatimonadetes; order Gemmatimonadales; family Gemmatimonadaceae; genus UBA4720. The sequence continues at coordinate 10,225 of PKVB01000117.1, forward strand.
CCGAACCGTGTCGCGCCGCGACGGCGTGACCGCCCGGACTTGCGCCGAAAGACTCATTGGCGCGGACNNCATCACGCCGGAGCCCCCGCGCTCTCTGACTCAGCCGCGTCCTCGGCCTCGCGCTTGGCCCGCCGCTTCTGACGCTTGCGATACGCGAACTGCGCGACGAACACGCTCACCTCGTAAAGCACGTAAAGCGGTATCGCGAGCGCGAACAACGAGTAAGGATCCGCGCCCGGCGTGATGAACGCCGCCGCCGTCAGGCACACCACGATCGCGTGCTTTCTGTACTTCGACAGGAACTGCGGAGTGATCAAGCCGAGCGCCGTGAGGGCGAGAATCGCGATCGGAACCTCGAACACGACGCCGAACGCCAGGCACATGCTGATCGCGAAGTCGAAGTACTCCGTGGCAGCGATCATCGGCGTCAGCGCGGTCGACTCGATGCTCATGAGGAACTGGAGCGTCAGCGGCAGCACGACGAAGTAGCTGAGCGAAACGCCGGCAAGAAAGAGAGCAACCATCGCGACGAGCACGGGGACTACGACCCGCTTCTCATGCGCGTACAGCGCGGGGGCCAGGAAGCCCCATACCTGCCCGACGATCACCGGCGAGGCGAGAATGAGCCCCAATACCAGTGAGGCGTTCAGCAGGATGCTAAACGAGGTGCCCGGGTGTGTGTAGATGAGCTTCTGCCCGTGCAGCAGCGGCAGGATCGGGCGCTCCAACAAGCGAATGATGTCCAGCCTGGAGAGCAGCGCGAAGGCAATCACCACACCGATGATTATCGCGCCGCCGATCCAGAAGAGCCGCTTGCGCAGCTCCTCCAGATGATCCAGGAACGGCATTTCGTTGCCCGGAGCTTCGCTCATGCTACTACTCCGTGCTACCGGATCGACTGTAGGCGCTCGTCGGCGAGGGCGGCCTCGTCAGAGCGCGGAAAGCGCTTGATGATTTCCTGGAACAGACGCTTGGCTTCGGCGGTCTTCTTCGATGCCTGCATCTGCAATGCGCGCTTGTACATGGCCGTCGGCACGCGTGGGGAGCTTGGATACTTCGTGATCAGCGAGGCGTACACCGCGTCAGCCGCATCGGCGTTTCGCTCGGCGGCGTACGCCTGCGCCGTGTAGAACATCGCCTCGGGGACGAGGTCGGACTTCGGATACTTCGCGATCAGCTCGCTGAAAGCCGAGCGCGCCGAGACGTTGCCACCCTTGAGAAGCTGGTCGCGGCCGGCTTGCAGGAGCTGGCCGGGACCGGGGCCAGTCACCGCCGCGCCGACACCCAAACTCGTGCTGTCGCCACCCGGAGCAGCCCCGGCCTGACTCGTCCTCTCTTCGACCGCCGCGCGCATGTCGCGCAGCTGCCGCTCGCTCTGCCCGCTCATGTCCTGGAGCTGCGAGATGTCTTCCTTCATCGCCGCGAGATCCGACTCCGTGGCCGTGCGCATCGTATTGAGTTTCTTGCTGAAGGCACCGATCGAGTCGTTGAGCGCCCGAACCGAGCGAGTCACGTCGATCAGATAGGCGCGCTGCACAGAATCGGCGGCGTTCGAACCAGCGCGCGTTCCGACGATGTCCGCCTGCAGCTTATCGAAATCCGACTTCGTCGCGAAAAAGCAGCCGCTCGAAACCAGGGCGATAGCGGCAAAAAACAATGGAGTTGTTTTCGTCATTGTGAGTATGTCCCTACTTCCGGATTGGCAAGAATCGGCGACCATGCCGCCAATCTCGCTCCCCTGCTGTGGGTGAGCTGCCGCGCGCGGCCAGACTCGGTGTCGAGAATCCACAGCTGCTTGTCGCCGCCCCGCGACGAAGTGAATACGATGTGCCGCCCGTCGGGTGCCCAGGACGGATCCTCGTTCTCGCCCTCGCTCGTGAGCTGCTTCGGAACGCGATCCCGCAAATCGATCATGAAGACCTGGAAGTTCCCATTCTGCTGCTCGTACGCGATCGCGCGTCCGTCTGGCGACCAGTCCGGGCTCGCTCGATAGCTGCGCACTCCAGCCGTGTACGGCGTAAGCAGCTGCACGTTAGACCCGTCCGCATCCATAATATACACCTGGGGCGCGCCCGACTTCCCGGAGATGAACGCGATCTGGTGGCCATCGGGACTGTAGGACGGCGACGTGTTGTCCGTCCCTTTCCCGATCGTGACTTTCTTTGGCAAGCCTGAATCAAGACCCGCCAGAACGAGATCGGTTCCGTTGCCGCTCCCCTGCGAGTAAAGAATCGCGTTTCCGCCGGGCTGATAAATCGGCGTAATGTTGAGCCCAACGCGAATCTGACTCACCCTTCGTGTGCGTCCGGTGCGGACATCGAGCTCCTGCACCTGTGTCCCGGCGTTGCCAAGAACGGTGAAGACGACAGACCGTCCGTCCGGGGACCACGCCGGCGACAGCGCCCCCCGACCAGTCGTAATCGAGCGCGTCTCGGCGCCATCGCTGTCGACGATTCTCAGCTCGCCATCGTTTACGTACGCGATGCGCGATTGTGCGATGCCGCGCTTCCCGAAGGTCCACTGCTCTATCTGGTCGGACACCCCATGCAGTGCGAACCGCCAGTCGCGGTCGCGCCGGTCGAAGAGAAAGTGCTCCGACTGAAGAAGCTGCCCCTTGGCGACATCGTAGGCGGCCACGTGCAGTCCCTGTGTCGTCGGCGTCATGCGAATGAGCAGAGCGGCTCCGAACTTCGCGACGAGCGCAAAGTTGATCTTCTCACCCGCGGCCGGCAGCAGGCCGCTGAGCGTCGCATCATCCAGCGCGATCACGGTGGTGCGGTCGCTGTAGTCAAGATCGCGCTGCACAATGGTCCGCAGCGAATCGTCGTAGTCGTCCTGCACCGGAAGGACGATCACACCGGGCTTGCTGCCCGCCGTGTAGCTGAGTCCGAGCCGCACGCCGGGAGCGGCAGTCGTGTCCTGTGCGCGCGCGACCGTCGCTGCCGCAAACGTGCCGGCGATGACGACGATGGAAACGCGCCGCGCTCTCAGTCTCATTTCAGGAATTCGGGATCGAAGCTGAATACCACGGGGAGGACGTCGTCGGGAAATCCATCGGGCAACGGGCCGAAGCCACGCACGCTCGAAGCCGCCTCCACCGCGCCCTGTGCTTCGAGGTCGAAGGAGAAATTGCCGGATTTTCTGATGAATGTGATGTCTGATACGGAGCCATCGCGATGGATCAGAAACCGAACTTCCGCCTTGAGACGCGCAGCGGGATTCCGTGGTTTGAAGTTGAGGGCAATCTGGCGAACGATGTTGGTGAGATACCCTGGAAATGGAAACTCGATCCCGTCGCTACGCACCGTAGCCACGTCGGTTCCCTTGCCACCGGTCGGTCCGCCCCCCGCCTTTGGAGCCGCTGTCTTTGGCTGTGGCGTGACTCTGGCTTCAGTCGGAGGGGCCACTTGTTGTGATTGCGCAACTTTCCCCTGCGTCGGTGTTGCTCGCGCCGGAGTCCTGGGCGCGGTCTTCGCCGTCGGCAGCGGCATTTCCTTGACGGTTGACTGCGTGGCAGTCGGCTGCGTAACACTTGCCGCCGCCTTGGGTTGCGCGGTCTTCACCTCGCCGATCGCTCTCTCCCCCGGCGGAGCAGCCACGATTTCCACGCGATACATCGGCGGCAGCGCTACCTGCTTGCGCTCCTTCATCGTGTTGAAGAGGAGCGTCGCCACCGCCGCGTGAAGTATGGCCGAGAGCGTGAAAGGTGCAACGAGTCGCGACCCACTCTCTCGGCCAGGCATTACTTCGCCACTGGTGGCTCGGCCACCAATCCTATGTCTCCGACGCCGCTTGCTCGCATGATTGCGAGCACTTCTACGACCGAGCCGTACGGCACTCGATCGTCAGCCCGCAGGTAGACGCCGCCCGAGCCTCGCCGCTGCGCCAGCGCGNNGCGCCTTGAAGCTCGACGAGAACTGGCTGAGCGTGAGACGCGCTTCGTCGACGAAAATGGCGCCGCTGCGATCGACAGTCACGGTGAGCCCGCTCTTCGACTCGAGAGGCCGGGCCTGCGCCTTGGGAAGCGTGATGTCCACTCCGCCCTGCATCATCGGCGCGGTGATCATGAAGATGATCATCAGCAGCATCATCACGTCGATCAGGCTCACCACGTTGATCTCGGCGTTGAGCACGAGCCTGTCGCGACCGCGTCTGCGGCGCGCCATCAGATCATGCCCTCTCTGACCATCAGCGCGATCAGCTCCGATCCGATGCTCTCGACCTGTCCTTCGATCTTGTTGAGGCGCGCAGCGAAGATGTTGTACGCGAACACCGCCGGAATCGCGACGCTGAGCGCCGCCGCCGTCGCGATCAACGCCTCGGCGACGCCTGGAGCAACGGCGCCGATGTTTCCGGAACCTTTGGATGCGATTCCAACAAAAGCGTCGATGACGCCGAGCACCGTTCCGAGGAGTCCGATGAGCGGACTGACAGATCCGATTGTCGCCAGCGCCGTGACCCATTTGCCGAGTCGGTCACGCTCCGATGTCGTCTCGGCGTCGAGGACCAGCTGGAGGGCTTCCACCTGCGCGCTGCTGAATCGCGCCGATCGCTCCGTCGTTCCCGAGAGCGCGGGCGTCGTCTCCGCGATGAAGCGCATCGCGCGCTCCATGATCGTCGCCGGTGGTCCGCCAATGCTGCGCGCCAGTTGGGACGCGCGATCAACCGTGGGAACGCCGGCGAACTCATCCGCAAAGGACCGCGTGATTCTCAGTGCTTTCTTCAGCTCGTACCACTTGCCGAAGATGATTCCCCAGCTGAGGAGAGAGAGCACGACGAGGATCGCGAGCACGATTTTCGTGGCGCCGGTTGAGTTGGTCACCAGCTCCATCGGTGAGCTCGGTATCCTCAGAGCGGCTTGGAACATCAGGAGACTATTCAAGTGGCGGCTCCGCTATTCTCGCGAGCAAACCATGCGAAGCTCTTCGCCAGGCCGTCGGCGAGCGCAATCTCTGGAACCCAGCCCAGTATTTCGCGGGCCTTGCCGGGATCGACGAAAGATTCCTGTTGCTCCCCCGGACGGCGAGGAGCGAATTCAAGCGGCACCACAGTCCGCGCCGTTGCCTGTAGCAACTTGGCAATCTCGAGGACGCTCGTGCCCTCACCGGTTCCGATGTTGAACGCGCGGGCGTCGAGCCGTCCCTTTTCTGGCAGCGGCTTCGTTGCCGCCAGCCAGACCGCGCGAGCAACGTCGCCAACGTAGACATAGTCCCGCGTCTGAAGTCCGTCCCCAAAAATCGTAAGCGGGCGATTGCTGAGAATCCGCCCGCTGAAAATGGCTACCACGCCGGCTTCTCCATGCGGGTCCTGGCGTGGACCGTAAACGTTTCCGAAGCGCACGGCGACCGCGTCCTGTTGGTGAACGCGTCCGTAATAGGCGAGGTAATACTCGACGCTCAGTTTGGCTATTGCGTACGGCGACTCCGGATCCTTCGGGTACGTCTCGACATTGGGTGGCTTGTTGAAATCACCGTACAGCACTCCGCCCGTGGACGTAAAGACGACTCGGGTTTTCGCACCGCTCTGCCTCACCGCTTCCATGAGATTGAGTGTGCCGAGAATGTTGATCGTCGCGTCGACGACGGGATCGGCCACGCTCTTTCGAACGTCGATCTGGCCCGCGAGGTGAGCTACGACGTCGAAACGTTCGTCGCGAACCAGCTGCGCGAATTCTTTTGAGTTCACGCCGATCTCATGAAAGCGCGCCTTGCTCGGAAGATTTTCCCGTTTTCCGCTAGACAGATCGTCGACGACGGACACGTCGAATCCCCTGGCGAGAAAGAGGTCTGCGACGTGTGAGCCGATGAACCCGGCTCCGCCCGTTACGAGGATTCTAGGCAATGTCGGTAGAATCTCCTTTTTGCGGATCGGTGCCAGGCTTGTTCTCCAGCGCGAACAGGTAGCGCGCCGCGTCGACAACTCCGAGGCCCCGCCCATTGGCAGCCGCCGCCTTCAGTCGCACGCTCGGCTCATGCAGGAACTTGTTCATCAGTGATCTCGAGAAATGTTCGATTGCTTCCGCCTGTTCGGGCGAAAGCGGCCCCAGCCGCTTTAGTGCCGCAGCAAGCTCCGTACTCCGCAATCTGTCCATCTCCTCCCGAAACTCCCGCACGACCGGTACCGCCGCCAGTCCAGCAACCCAGTCCCAGTATTTCTGGACCTCTACCGCGATGATCTCGCGGGCGGCGGGCACATCCTCCCCGCGCTGCTCGAGATTGGCCGCGGCGGCGGCGCGCAAATCGTCGAGATCGTACAGGAAGACGTTGCCGATATCTCCGACACTTGCCTCGACATCGCGCGGCAACGCGATGTCGAGAATGCAGAGCGGCCGGTCGCCGCGGGCAGCGATCGAAGCGCGAATGCGGGCCACCGTGACTACCGGCGATGGCGAAGCAGTGGAGCAAATCAGCACGTCGACGTCGTGCAGCGATTCCCAACATTCTTCATAGTGCATCGCCGTCGCCCCGTGGCGCTCGGCGAGGTTCTGCGCGCGCTCGTGGGTGCGATTCGCCACGATTGCGACGCTCACTCCTTCCTTCAGCAGACACTCGAGCGCGAGCTCCGCGACGTCGCCGGCGCCGAGTATCATTGCCCGCCTGCCACCGAGCCCCCCGAAGATTTTCTTCGCGAGCTGGACGGCGGCCGAGCTCACAGATGCGGCGCCTCGGCCAATGCCGGTCTCCACTCTCGCGCGGGACGCCGCCAGGAGCGAGATCTGGAACATGCGGTTGAGGATCGGGCCCGATTCGGCGCGGCACTGCTCCCAGGCCGCCTTCACCTGTCCCTGGATCTGCGCTTCGCCCAGTATCATCGAGTCGAGCCCGGCGGCGACGCCGAACAGGTGGGCGGTCGCTTCGCGATCGCGGTGCACGTACATGAATCCCGCGACGTCGTCGCCGAGCCGGTTCGAGAGAAGCGACGAAATATCCGGGAGCGTGTCATTGGATTCTTCGACCGCGTAGATCTCGGTGCGGTTGCAGGTCGATAGAACGACACCTTCGCGGATCAGGCCTTTCGCGCGCAGGAGCGCCAGCTCGCGAACGGCGTCTTGCGGCCTGAACGTCAACTTCTCGCGCACCTCAATGGGCGCCGTCGTGTGACTGACGCCGGCGACGATCAACGCCACGAATCCACCTTCTCGGTGAGCGATCCGTCTTCGACCGAGCTGCAGAAGTCGTCGCCAATCAGCTTGGGAGCGGCGGCGCGCCAACGGTCGTCGCCGCCGGCGATGAGGCGCGAACGGAGTCTGCGAAGAGCTGAGACCGCGCGCTCGTAGCGGCCGTCGAACCGCTCGGCGATGGCGTCGCGTATTCTTGCCGCGGCTCCCGGAACGCCGCCCGCCGTAACCGCGATGGTGACGTCCCCGGAACGATGCATTGCCATCGTGTGAAAGTTTCCCTCGTCGGGATAGTCCGTGATGTTGACGAGCTTCCCGCGCGAGTTGGCATCGAGCGCGACCTGCGCGTTCACTTCGCGCGAGTCGGTGGCGGCGATGACGAGCGTCGCCCGCCCGAGGTGATCGCTCCGATACGCCTCGCGGGCGATCGTGATCCGGCGCAGCCGTTCCGCTTCATCAAGCTCGGCTGTCACGAGGGGCGAGACGACTCGGACCTGGGCGCCGGCGTCCGCCAGCGCGAGCGCTTTGCGCGTCCCGACTGATCCGCCGCCAACGACGACCGCGGTGATGCGCTCACCGTGCAGGGCGATCGGGAAATCACTCACAGGAACTGCCCCCGATTGAGCGACGCCATCCTGAACACGACGTAGAGCGCGACGACGCTCGCAAACGTCACGGCTGACATCAGCGCGGCGCGCCGCGCCTGCCATCCGCGCAGCACCCGTCCGAGAACCAGCGCGCTCACACCCACCCAGGCGCCCATGCCCCATATGATCTGCGGCAGAACGAGCGCGCGATACTCGAACGAATACCCCGCGGCGAGCGCGAGGCCGAGCGTGAGCCCGAGAAATCCCGCAATGGAGGCGAGGTGATTTACCCGATCGAGCGTGTCGAGCGGCGGGAAAAACCTGAAGATTGCCCCGAATCGCGCGGATTTGAGCTCCCGTCGCGCGACGAGGTACATCGTTCCCGCCGCTGCCGCGGTCGCATACGCGGCGATTCCGATGAAGCTCAGCACGATGTGCATAGTGAGCCAGACGGCGCGCACGCCCTGCGGCTCCAGAAAGGGATGCATCCCCGCAAGGTTGCCGGCCACGGTGACGAGAGCGGCTACAGGCGCCGCCACGAGCGTGAGGCTGACCTCGCGCGCGAGACTCTCAACGACGACGAGCGAGATGACAAGGACGAGACCGGCGAACGACAGCCCTGGTCCAAGTCCGGTGAGCGATGCTGCGCCGGCCTGCCGCGTGAGGCCCGCGAGCGCGGTGGCGTGGGCTCCAATTCCGAGCAGGAGCATGATGACGACGCCCCCTACGGGCGCCTTCACACGACGCGCAAAGGGCAGCGCCGCGACGGCAGCTGCAGCGAGGTAAAACGTGACGGCAACGAAGTGGGCGATCGGTATCATCTGATCGCCTAATTTAATTCCCCGCCCGGCTTTTAGCGCATTATTGCAGAGCTAAACGCACCGCCGGGGCACGACGCTTTCTCAGGGCATTTTGCCGGTCAGGCGCACTTGCATTCCGTCACGAATCGTCGGCTGAGTCTGCCTGATGATGATCGCTGTCGTCGCGAAGGGTGTTACCCGCACGACCTGAGCGACACCGGCGATCACCGGAGGAGCATGATTCAGCTGTTCGGGCCCGGTGGTATTGTCGATGAAACTCACTTCATCGCCCACCTGGATGCCGGTCCTGGAATTCGGCGAAATGAGCACATAGTAGCCGATCGTCGGCAGCACCGGCTCGTTGTGAATGTAGAGAACCGTTCCTCTGATCCCGGCCGCGACTGGCGACAGGGCACCCGTGGGGAAAGGAAGATCGGGCGCCGCAACGAGCTGCTGCTCGAGCATGATCTCACCGTACTGCTTGATGATGCGCACGATCGGCCGCTGCCCCTGTGGAATGTCTTCGATGCGAAGGATGCCGGTGGGAATCACCACCTGGCCATTTTCGCCAAGGTCGGGGCCCAGGATGTACGACATGTAGAGGTCGCCGAGACGGGGAACGAGACCCTTCGGAGGGTCGATGAACAGGGCGTCGTTGATCTGATATCTGACTTGAATGATGCTGGTCTTGATGCCGAGGCGATCGACGCTGGAGATGAGTCTGCCGGCGCCCTTGGGTCCTCCCGAGCGGTCCGCGTAAGGCGCGGCCTCGACTTCGCCCCTGCGCACTCCACCATTACGCGAGCGGCCGGCCACATCAGCCTGGAACGCGGCCGCGGCGCGGCTCAGCGGTGAGGCGAAGGTCGTAAGGTCCGAGCGTCCACCGCTTTCCTGCGTCGTCGTCGTCGTTGGCGTAGGCGCGGGCGGAGCGGGACGCGTTACGATGTGAGAGACGACCTCGCCGGCGCTGTCAGCCCTCGCGAGCGCCGCGGTCTTCACTTCGCTTCCCCAGATGCGGATGACTTCGCCGGGATAGATCCAGTGCGGATCCTTCACGACGTCGGTGTTGCGGCGAAAGATCTCCGGCCAGCGGAACGGGTTCTTCAGGTAAAACTGCGCCAGATCCCAAAGCGTGTCGCCCTTTTTCACCACGTGCTTCACTTCCTTCGTGGTGTCGGAGCTGATGGCGAGGTTGTTAGTGGTATCCGTACGAACCGGCTGCACGGTATCGGCCGATGCCGGCACCTGCGCGAGCGCGCGGTTGGCGCTAGCCGCCGAGAAAATCAGCGCGGCGCCGAGGATGAAGGCGTTAGCGCCGGATCTCTTTGCGATTGTTGACGATGCCTTCAGGAAATGACCGATCACTCGTGCTCCCGGAACTTTGACGGATAATAAGAGGCCAACCATTGGACGGGGGGCATCCGAGGAAGGTCACGTCGTAGTCCTGCTTCGGTCCTCCAGATAACAAGGGCGGCCCCGCAAAGCGGGGCCGCCCAAAGAAATCCCTGCTAGAAGGCAGTTAGAAGGGAAGGTCGTCGTCGGCTTCCTCGAGCGCACCCGGGAAATCCTCGAATTCCGCCCCTCCCGTCGCCGCCGCCCCTGCCTTTGCTCCGGCAGTCGCCGGCGCTCGACTCCTTCCGCTGCTCTCGCCATCAAAATCGGCGCCGCCCGAAGCGCCGCGGCCACCGCCGAGCATCAGCATCTCACGCACGTTGACCTCGGTGCTGTAGCGAGTCTGATTCTCCTTGTCCTGCCACTGGCGATACTCGATGCGCCCTTCGACGTAGATCCGGTCGCCCTTCTTGCAGAATTTCTCGACGACGTCGGCCAGCCCGGTGCCCTTGGAATTCCACACCACGCACCGGTGCCATTCGGTCTTCTCCTGCTTCTCGCCATTCGGCGAATTCCAGTTCCGGGTGGTCGCGAGTGAGAACGTCGCGACCCTGTTGCCCCCGGTCGTCGACCGGACTTCGGGATCACTGCCCAGATTTCCGATCAGCATCACTTTGTTCAGACTTCTGCTCACTGTGCCTCCTGGCGAGAGTTCATTTCCCGCCCAGATAGTATAGATGGGGCTCAAAGCCCGAGCAAACCAACGATTTCATCGGTCAGCAAAACTTCCCGCCGATCTCTCCTCATCGCCCTCGGCAACTTCCAGAATTCTTCGCATCACCAGCGCGTCCTCGACTGGCCGGCGATAGTAGTTCCGCCGCCTCCCAATCTCGGTGAAGCCCCGCGAGTCGTAAAGCGCGCGCGCGGCGCTATTCGATTCGCGAACCTCCAGAAATGCGGTACGCACCCCGCGACCGCCCAGCTCGACCATCACCGCATCGAGCATCTGTCCGGCCAATCCCCGGCCCCGAAATGATGGCTCGACCGCGACGTTCAGTAGCTCGGCGTCCTCGCCAACCGAAAACGCAATCACGTACCCCGCGACTCTCAAATCCGGTGGATATCCGATCACCTGAAAGATAGCAGGATGACCGCCGAGTAGACGGCGGAAACTCTCTTCTGTCCAGGGATCGGCAAAGCTCGCCCGCTCGATCTGAACGACCTGATTCAGGTCGGCTTCAACGGCGGGCCGAAGGAGCGCGGTCACGTTGCGAGAGGACGTCCGTGCGCGGCTTCCCAGCGCACCTGCGCCTCGGCGAGACGGCCATAGTCGGGCTCCCAGGACGCAAGATTAACTGGTCCAGCTCTTACTATTGAGTCGAGGATCGGCGCCACTCCGCGCGCATGCGGATGCGCGTCGATCCGCTGTCCCGGTCCGATTGTCCTGAGCGCTGGCTCGCTCATCGCCAGGTTCGCGAGCTGATCCGCGGAGATGAGCGTAGCCGGCCCAGCCTGGCTCGCGACGCCGCCGGGCCGGATAGTGATGCGGGCCGCAAAGTATTCGCCCCGCATTGCGTCGAGAACCGAGAGATATTCCCCGATGGGGAGGGACGGTCGTGCCCCCGACGCGGTGAGCAGGAGCGACGAGACTGCGTAAAGCTCGACACCGTATCCCGCCGCCAGCCCTTTCGCCACCGACCCGGCCACCCGCAGGCTCGTGAAGCTTCCCGGTCCCGCTCCACACACGATCCGCGCGATCTCATCCCGTCCCACACCCGCTTCCCCGAGGCATTCCGCGACAGCAGGCATCAGTCTCTCCCCACTCACCGCCCGCGGACTTTCGCCGTCCTCGGCGCGCAGCGTCCGCTCGGCCAGAACCACCGAGTCGCGAATCAGCGCGACACTGCCCTCGTAGGTCGCTCCCTCGAGCGCGAGCGTGTAAAAAATCCGCCCCACTTACCCGGCCAGCAGGATGCGACGAGTGGGATCGTCGCGAACGTAGTCGAGATCGATGGGCAGATGATCGTCGGGCAGCCGGCTACCCGCGCGCTCGGGCCACTCCACCAGGATCAGCGATCGCGACGACACGATCTCGTCCCACCCGATGTTTGTGAGCTGGTCGGGAGAGTCGAGACGATACAGATCGATGTGAAACACGGCGGATTTGGGGGCGCGGTATTCGTGGATCAGAGCGTAGGTCGGGCTCGTGATCTCGTCGCGCACACCGTAGCCCATGCAGATCGCCTGCGCCAGTGTGGTTTTGCCCACGCCCAGCTCGCCCGTAAGCGTTACGATCAGCGGAGCCGTGGCCGAGCGGCCGAGCTCGTGCCCCCAATGGCGGAGCTCACTCTCGCCGAGCTTGAGGTGGCCCTTTTCAGCGCGAGGAGGAACGACGTGCCGGTGAGCTGGCATCTCTAGCGGCCGTGAAGGCCCGCCAGCGATCCTCGGCTGCTTTCCTGACGCCCCGCTTTGGCTTTGACCTCGAACAGCTCGTCGCGAAGGCGGGCGGCGGTCTCGAAGTCGAGGTTGGTCGCCGCTTCCCGCATCTGCGCCTCGAGCTCGGCGATCAGGGCAGGCAGGTTCTCGGCTCCATAGTGGGCGCCAGACTCGGATACTCGGCGTAGCTTCTCCTTCTCCCGCTCGTCGCGCTCGATCCGCGAGTCGGCGACACGCGTTGTGAATCTCACCTGATCTACACTCTTCTTCACGCTCACCGGCGTGATTCCGTGCTCAAGGTTGTATGCGGTCTGGATAATCCGACGGCGATTGGTCTCGTCGATGCACCGCTGCATCGAGCCCGTCATCTTGTCCGCGTAGAAGATCGCGCGTCCGCTCAGATGTCGCGCGGCGCGGCCGACGGTCTGAATGAGAGAGCGATCGCTGCGCAGAAATCCTTCCTGGTCGGCGTCGAGAATCGCGACGAGCGAGACTTCGGGAAGGTCGAGTCCCTCCCGCAGAAGATTGATTCCAATGAGCACGTCGAACTCGCCGAGCCGCAGCCCTCGAACGATCTCCATGCGCTCGATGGCGTCGATGTCCGCGTGCATGTACCTCACGCGCACGCCCATCTGCTGGAGATAGTCCGCCAGATCCTCCGCCATCCGCTTGGTGAGAGTCGTGACGAGTACGCGCTCGCCTTTCCTTTCGCGAATCCGGATCTCGTTCAGCAAGTCGTCCACCTGGCCACGCACCGAGCGGACTTCGATTTCCGGATCTACGAGACCCGTCGGACGGATGATCTGTTCGACGATGACACCCTCCGAGAGCCGCAGCTCGATCTCACCCGGAGTCGCCGTGATGTTGAGCGCGCGCGGTGTCAGAGAAAGGAACTCGTCGAACATCAACGGACGGTTGTCGAGCGCGCTCGGCAGGCGGAACCCGTAGTCGACCAGAGTGAGCTTGCGCGCCCGGTCGCCGTTGAACATTCCCCCGATCTGCGGCAGGGTTACGTGCGACTCGTCCACGACGACGAGGAAATCCTCGGGAAAATAATCGAAGAGACACGCCGGCCTCTCGCCCTGAGCGCGTCCCGACAAGTGCCGCGAGTAGTTCTCGATGCCGG
>PKVB01000056.1 GCA_003131365.1 Gemmatimonadota bacterium
GCCCAGGCGCTGCAGCAGCTAAGGCAGCAGAGGGTTCGGGAGTTTCTTACTAATCTGAGAGCGGTAGCCAAGGTCGATGATAAGCGGAAGCAGGTTGAGGCTTCGTCGCGCCGTACGACTCAATAGCTCGATGCTCGTAGCCGCCTGCTCAACATCTTTTAACGCGCAGTGCAGTCAGTTTGTCGCGCGCAGAGGAAAGTCCGGGCGTCGTGAACTGAAATCCGGCATCTATGCCTCTGCCGCCTCCCGCCCGTTCTTTTGTAGTCCAGTCTCTCGGACTACAGCAGCCTCTTAGGAGCAGGTCGCTCGGCTTCCTCTTCGACAGCGCGGCGCCGCTCGAGCTCCGCCGACGTCAGCCTCGACTGGGTGTCCGACTCCAGCGGCGGCTTCGTCTCCGAGGTGACTTCGCGCGTCGCCTCGTTGATGTTCTTCTTGAATTCCCTGATTCCCTTTCCCATCGAGCCCGCGATCTCGGGGATCCGCTTCGCTCCAAACAGAAGCAGGATCACCACCATGATTATCAACAGCTCGGGGAACCCCAGATTGCCAAACATAGAAAACTCCTAGAAAAGCGAACGCGCTATGAGGTAAGCCACGAGTACACCCAACAGGCTCAAAAGTGACACATCGAGCGCGATTGGGCCGATGGCAAACTTGAGTATAACCAAATCCACAGGCAGCGGCCCAATGGCGGGGGTCACGCCGGTGGTGAAAAACTCTTTCGCCGCGCCCGGCGGCAGGAACCTGCGTCCCACCTGGGTCAGCAGACCACCGGTAATGAAGCCCGCCGACAGAACGAGAGCGTGAAAGAGGGCGCTTCGCCCACTACGGCTCCGTGGTGGTGGCATTATGAGTGTCTCTCCATGACATAGGAAATTGACGCTGTGAGCGACCGGCGCGCTACGGTGTCCGGCAAATCCGCGAGCGACTCATGAGCCTTCTCGGCATATTCCTCGCCGCGTTCGCGCGCGTAATCGAACCCGCCGTTCTCGTCGACGATCCGGGCGACGGAGGCGATGTCCTGGTCGCTCGCCGTCTTGCTTTCGAACAGCCGCTCGACTTCCTGGCGCGACGAGCGAGACATCTCCCGGAGCGCGTGAATGAGGGGAAGCGTCACCTTGTGCTCGCGCAGGTCGAGACCTGAGGGCTTGCCGGTGGTTTGCTCCTCTTCGCGGTAGTCGAGCAGATCATCTGCGATCTGGAACGCCATGCCGAGATTCTCTCCGAAGTTCCCGAGCGCGTCGCGGTAGCGTCGCGCCCCTGAAAACGCTCCCAGCTCGCAGGCGGTTCGCATAAGCGAGGCGGTTTTCGAGCGAATGAGATCGTAGTATTCGCGCTCGGTAAAGCGCAGCGGATCGGTGACCGCGAGCTGCCGCATCTCGCCGAGCGTCATCTCGGTTGACGCCCGGGTCAACGCCTGGAGCGCCTCGAGATCGCCCAGCCCCACGAGGTGCGTGAGCGCGGTCGAGTAGAGAAAGTCTCCCATGATCACGGAGATCTGGTGGCTGAAAAGCGCGTTGACGGTCGGCATCCCGCGACGCAGCGTCGAGTGATCGACGGCGTCGTCGTGGACGAGCGTTGCGAGGTGAATCAGCTCCAGGGCCGCGGCGAGAGTGACGGCCTGTTCTTCGGGTTCTTCGGCGACCTCGCTCGAGAGCAGGAGAAGAGTCGGGCGGAACAGCTTGCCACGCATGGCGAGCAGGTGCGCGCTCACCTGGCCGACGAGCGGCAAATCGCTGGCGACGATGCGCGCCATCGCTTGCGACACGTCGTCGAGCTTGTCGCGGACCGGGAGCTGAATCGCCTGGAGCGTGACTCCACGGGGCGGCGTCACTTTCATCCTGAGGCGGTCCTGGGGCGCGGCCGATCTCACTTCGTGGCGGCCTTGGTCATCTGCTTGAGGCGCTTGCTCACATCGCGGAAGTCGATGTCGATCGCAAACACCCGCTGGTAGTACGCGGCGGCATCACGCGCCTTCTTGCTCCCCTCGGACGCGAAGCCGAGGAGGTAGAGCACTCCGATCAAATCCTCATCCTCCATTCCCGGCTCGCGCAACGCGCGTCCGAGCACGGTGATGGCGACGTCATGCTCGTTGCGCTCGATGAAACACTGTCCGAGCGCCTCGTAGGCGCGGATTCGCTGCGTCGCGCCTCGTAGCGCCTTCTGGAACTCGGCGACCGCTTCGTCGATGAGGCCCATCTCCTTGTACGCGACGCCCAGATCGTAGTGGCTGTCGAAATCTTCGTCGTCGACGTTGGCGGCGACGCCGGCCTTGAACTTCTCGAGCATGTCGGTGAAGTCGGCCTGCTCACCCTCTCCGCGATTCTCGTCCTCTTGCGCGACCATGCGTGTCGATCGCGGGCCGTGCTCTTCCCGGAGCCAGTCCGCGAGGTTGACGAAGTTGTCGTCCGTGCGCTGCGGCGAGTTCTCTTTCGGAGTCGCCGCGCGCGGAATTTCAGTCGGCGGCGTGGACTGGCGTGGCGCCGGCTTGGGCGAAGACGTTTTGGACTTCGCAGCCTGGCGCATGAAGGGATTTACCGGAGGACGCTGCTGCGACGACGGCTCCTCGCGCTGGGGGGTCTTGGGCTTCTTCAGCTTCGGTCGCGTCATCCGGAGCGGCTCGACGAGCTTCGGCTTGCTCGACTTTGGCGCGGAGCGCTCATCCTCTTGTTCCTCTTCTTCGTCCTCCGCCTCGTGGTGCTTCGCGGCCGGTGCCTCCTTTCTCGCCGGAGTCCTGTGCGCCGTTCTGGCGGCTGGCGCGCGAGCGGGCTTCTCCTCGTGGACCTCGGCTTCCCGGTGTTTGTCCTGGTCCTCGTCGGCGTCGAGCTCGAGTGTCTCGTATTCCTGCGCTTCGGCCTCGGCGGGCTCTGTCGACGTGCTCGCGTGGGACGGCGCGGCGCTTTCCGGCGCCGGGTCGTGGACGAAGAACCGATCGTCCTCGAGGACATGGAGTCCGGCCAGAGGATCTTCGTCCAGGAGAGGCTCGCCCAGTCCGTGCTCGTCGGGAATCAAGCCGGCATCCGCCGGAACGAGTCCTTCGACTGCGGACGACGCCGGCGGGGGTGCTTCGGGATCAATCACGAACGACGACGGATCGGCCATGGATTCCAGCCCCTCGAGCGGGGAGACATCCAGCTCGGGTAGCGACAAATCGAACGCCGGCTCGACATCGCTGACAGAAGAGTCCGTCTCGAGACCGCTGACCGAAGAGTCCGTCTCGAGACCGCNNTCTCGAGACCGCTGACCGAAGAACCCGTTTGGAGGCCAGCAATCTGCTCCGATTCGAACTCGAGACTTGGCTCGAGGTCGGCGAGTGGCTCGAGATCAGGCAGCTCCTCGATGTCCGGCAGCTGCTCGAACTCCGGAGACGGCTTCACGTGCTGCGGCGTGCGCGGCCTCGCCGGCGCGTGTGGCGCGAGCGCCGTTCCCTCAAATCCCTGGATCTTGGGCCGCGGCGATGTCGGTGACGCACCAACGTCGAGGAAGACGAGGCCGCC
>PKVB01000026.1:0-7899 GCA_003131365.1 Gemmatimonadota bacterium
TGCTCAGTCGTCCTTCTAATGAGTCGCCGCACCGACCTGATTCCCGGGTCCGTTCAATCGCCTCGATCTTCCGGAAATCGCCTTTTCCGGCGTGCGGCAAGGACGCGAAACTACCCTCCCACTGGCGATCGCGTTTCCCTTACTGAGAGGCCCCCAGTGCTCATAGCTCAAAAACAATGGATGGCGACAACGGGATGGACCGTCACCGGACCCGCGGCGGACCCCCTCGCGTCGGCACAACTCGTGATTTTCTTCGGGGCACGGGAAGCGCTTGCCGATCGCGCGATCCGCGACGCGCTCCGGAGCATGTATCCCGACGCATTCCTGCTTGGCTGTTCGACGGCGGGCGAGATCTGCGGGACCGTCGTGCGGGACGACAGCGTGGTCGCCACTGCAATTCACTTCGATCACACTGAGGTTCGCGCCACCTACCGCCCGCTGGCCGATGCCAGCAAGAGCAAAGCGGTGGGCGAGCAACTCGCGCGCGATCTCGCCGCGAAGGATCTAGTCCACGTTTTCGTTCTGGCGGAAGGCTTGAAGGTCAACGGGTCTGAGTTGGTGAAAGGTCTCCGGGACGGGCTGCCGAGCAGTGTTGCCGTAACCGGCGGCCTCGCCGGAGACGGTGCGCGCTTTGAGCGTACGGTCGTGTGTCTGGACGGACAGATGATCGATGGTGCTGTTGCGGCCGTGGGCTTCTACGGCGATCGCCTACGGATTGGCTATGGCTCCCTCGGTGGCTGGGACCCGTTCGGACCGGACCGTCTGGTCACGCGCTCCGAGGGCAACGTCTTGTACGAGCTCGATGGGAGCTCCGCACTCGATCTGTACAAGACTTACCTCGGCTCGCACGCGGCCAGTCTGCCCGCGAGCGGGCTGCTGTTTCCGTTGNNAACAGCGAGTCGTCCGCACGATCTTAGGGATCGACGAGCAGGCGGGAAGTCTGATCTTCGCGGGTGACGTCCCTCAGGGCGGGTATGCGCGACTCATGAAGGCGAACGTCGACCGGCTGATCGACGGCGCGCATGGCGCCGCTGCGGCCTGCTACGAAGCCGTTGGAAGCAAAACCCCCGATCTGGCAATTCTGATCAGCTGCGTGGGACGAAAGCTGGTGCTCAATCAGCGTACAGAGGAAGAGGTCGAGAGCGTGCGTGACGTCCTCGGCGAGTCGACGGTGCTGAGCGGGTTCTACTCGTACGGCGAGATTGCACCCTTCATGTCGTCGACGAAATGTGAGCTGCACAATCAGACCATGACCATCACTACATTCTCGGAACGCTGAGCACATGCACAAGCTGCTGGCCCGCCAGCTCCGCCGATGTTTCGGGTCTCCGGAAGCCGTGCCGGTTGAACTGCGCCCCTTCGTGGCTGCAGTAGAGGAGGCGTACCGGCAGTCGGACAACGACAGGGCGCTGCTCGAGCACTCCATGGAAACTGTGTCGGAGGAAATGGTCGATCGATTCCGGCGGGCGGGGGAGGACCTGCTGGCCAGCCAGCGGACGGAGGAGCAACTGAGTCGCGCGCTCTCCGTCCTTGCGGCCACGCTCGAATCCACCGCCGACGGGATCCTCGTCGTGGCCGAAAGCGGAAGAATGGTTCGCATGAACCAGAAGTTCATAGACCTGTTCGGAATTCCGGAGCATATCCAGGCATCGCGAGACAACCAGCAGGCACTCGAATTCGTTGTCGGCCATTTGCAGGACCCGGAACAGTTCCTTCTTAAGGTCAAGGAGCTCTATGACAGCCCGGAAGCGGACAGCTTCGACGTTCTACATTTCAGGGACGGGCGCATTGTCGAGCGCTACTCGCTTCCCCAGCGTGTTGCCGGGAAAACCGTGGGAAGGGTCTGGAGCTTTCGCGACGTCACGGAGCGCCGGCAGCTTGAGGGCCTCCTTCGCCAGTCGCAGAAGATGGAATCGGTTGGACAGCTCGCCGGCGGCGTGGCCCACGACTTCAACAACCTTCTCACCGTAATCAACGGCCGGGTCGAATTCCTGGTTGGTGCACCGAATCTGGTCAGAGAGCAGGATGAAGATCTTCGGGAGATCCAAAAGGCGGCGGAACGAGCTGGCGGGCTCACCCGACAGTTGCTCGCCTTCAGCAGGAAGCAGCTGCTACAGCCGCGAGTGCTCGATCTCAATCGCATGCTTGATGAGGTTGAGCCCATGCTTCGCCGTCTGATCGGTGAAGATATCCAAATTGTTCTTGTTCGCGGCGAAACTCTCGGGCCCGTCATGGCAGATCCGGGCCAGGTGCAACAGGTTCTTCTGAACCTTGCGCTCAACGCCCGCGATGCGATGCCCTCGGGAGGTCTCCTCACAATTCGGACGGCGAATGAATCCGTCAGTCGCGTTCCGAAGACCGGGGCGTCGGAGGTCGTCGCCGGTAGCTACGTGTTACTTGAAGTCACGGACACGGGATGCGGAATGGACGAGGCGACGAAGTCGCGAATCTTCGAGCCCTTCTTTACTACCAAAGGATTAGGCAAGGGAACGGGGCTGGGTCTCTCCACGGTTTACGGAATCGTGAGACAGTCGGGCGCGGCGATGTCTGTCCGGAGCGCCCCGGAAAGGGGAACGGGCTTTCGCATACTGTTTCCACTCACGGACGGCGTCGAGCCTGAGCAGTTGAGACAGGATGACCTCGGAATTGACGACCTTGGCTCGGAGACGATTCTTCTCGTCGAGGATGAGGACTCCGTGCGCGATCTCGCGCAGCGCATTCTTCAATCGCGCGGCTACAAGGTTCTTGCGGCCCAGCACGGCGGGGATGCGCTACAAATAGCATCGATCGCGGACCAGCGGATAGATCTCGTCGTTACGGATGTCGTCATGCCCGGGATGAACGGTCGCGAGCTGGTGGAGACCCTCATTGCCAGTACGCCCGGAATTCGCGTGCTGTACATGTCGGGATATACCGATGACGACATTGTCAGGCGTGGCCTGCTGACCTCGAATGTCTCGTTTCTCCAGAAGCCCTTCACAGGGAAGAGTTTGGGGCGGCGGGTGCGCAGCGTCCTCGACGCGGACTGAGCTCACCAGTCGACTCCCAGCTCGAACCCCGGAGAGATTGAAGCCTCTAAGCAGACCGCATCGTTGGACCATGCTGGCGGAATCACTTGCGTGCGTGCATTAATTTGCAGAACGCATCTGCTGGAGGGTGGAATGCTTACCCCGCTTATTCGCAAGCTGGCCAGGATTGCTCCCGCGCTCGGCTTGATCGCCGCAGCCGCATCGCCGCTCGCCGTCGTCGAGTATCAGATTCCGCGCAGCCGGGCTTTTCCGCACGATCCTGCCGTCGGCGCTGACGGAATCGTCTGGTATACGGATCAGCAGAACAGTTTCATCGGGCGACTCGATCCTGCGACCGGAAAGATCACCGACTATGCGACGCCTACGCCGGAGTCGGGGCCGCACGGTATCGTCGTCGCTCCGGACGGAGGCGTCTGGTACACGGCGCAGCGGATCGCCAAGCTCGGTCGCCTCGATCCGAGGACGGGACACATTGAGGAGTATTCGCTACCGGCCGCCGCCCGTGACCCGCACACTCCGCTCATTCGCAAAGGAGTTGTCTGGTTCACCGTTCAACAGAGCAACGTGTACGGCCGGTTCGACCCGCGAACGCGCGAAGCCAAGGTGTGGACAGTGCCGACGAACCGCGCTCTCCCCTACGGGATGGTCAATGCACCCGACGGCTCGATCTGGGTCGCTTTGTTTGGAACCAACAAACTGGGACGGATCGACGGCGAGAGTGGTGCACTTCGCGAAATCACTCTGCCTGAAAGCGGCGCGCGTCCACGGCGCCTCGTCGTCGACGAGTCCGGCATGGTGTGGTACAGTGATTTCGCGCGCGGCTATCTCGGCTCCTACAATCCGAAGAACGGCGCGTTCAAGGAATGGCTCTCGCCCGGCGGAACAAGCTCCGCGCCCTACGGGATCGCGATCGCTCCCGACGGACGGATCTTCTACGACGAAGCACGTTCCGGTACCATCGTCGCGTTCGATCGAAAGACGGGTAAAACGGAGACGATCAGGATCCCGACGCCGGGGTCGATCGTTCGGAATGTCTCAGTCGACAGCACGCGTGGCCGGATCTGGCTCGCGTTGAGCGGCACCGGCCGCATCGGCAAGATCGAGCTCAAGTGACGGCGTAGCAGGCGAGGGCGCTCGTGCGCGCCCTCGCGCCACCGTGTTGCTCCAGCCATTTCCGCGGACTAGCTTCGGGTCCCGACCTCCATGGTCGAATGAGAGCAACCCGGATGATCGTCACCGAGGCATGGAAATGAGACCGTCAGTACGCCAACTCGCATTCTTCTTCTCGTTTTTCATTGCGGCCGGTGCCGCGCGGCTGCACGCGCAGGCAGCGGACGCCACGCCGAGCGCCTCGCCGGGTCTTCCGCCTTCCGCCACGCGCCCTGGCCGCGATCCGAATCAACCGATCGACGAGGAGTACACGCGAAAAATCCGCGAGTATACGACTGAGTCGTTCTTCCTCTCGCCACTCGTAGACTATCTGCCGGCGTCGGCCACGGTGCCGACACCCAAGGCAGTGCTGGGCGACATCGCCGGCGCGCGCAATAATCTTCCCTACTCGAAAGAGGTCTACACCTACATGCGCATGCTGGCCAAGGCGAGTCCGCGCGTGAGGGTGTATTCGATCGGGACGACCGAAGAGGGACGCGAGATGATCGCCGTCGCGGTCGCATCGGAATCGCTGTTCGCGAATCTCGACCGAAACAAGGCGAATCTTGCGAAGCTCGCCGATCCGCGCTCGATCAACATGGACGATGCTGAGGCGGCGCGAATCGTCACGCAGACGACGCCCGTCTACTACATCACGGGCACGATTCACTCTCCGGAATCGGGGGCGCCCACGGCGCTGATGGAGCTCGCGTACCGACTGGCTGTGGATGAGAGCCCGTACATCAGGAACATCCGCGATCACCTGATCACGCTCATCACTCCCATCGTCGAGGTGGATGGGCGCGACCGGCAGGTGGATCTCTTCCGCTGGCGAATGGCGCATCCGGGCGAGACTGCTCCGCCGCTTATCTACTGGGGGCACTACGTCGGGCACGACAACAATCGCGACGCGATGGCAATGACGCTGAAGCTGTCCGAGAACGTCATGAACAAGTATCTCGACTGGAAGGCGCAGGTGCTCCACGATCTGCACGAGTCGGTTCCATATCTCTACGACAATACTGTCGGCGATGGTCCGTACAACGCCTGGCTCGATCCGCTTCTCACGAACGAGTGGCAGATGATCGGCTGGAACAATGTCCAGGAGATGACGCGACTGGGAATGCCCGGCGTCTTCACTCACGGAAACTTCGATACGTGGTCGCCTGGCTATCTCATGTTCATGGCGGCCACGCACAACGGCATCAGCCGTCTATACGAGACGTTCGGAAACGGAGGAACCGCCGAAACGGTCGAACGCACGCTGTCGCCGACCGAGACGTCGCGCACGTGGTACCGGCAGAGTCCGCCGCTCCCCAAAGTGAAATGGTCGCTCCGCAACAACAACAACTACGAAGAGACCGGCTTGCTCGTCTCGCTAAGCTATTTCGCAAACAACCGCCAGCAATTTCTCGAGAACTTCTGGGAGAAGAGCAAGAGGTCGATTCTCAAGGCGCGAGTGGAAGGTCCGGCCGCGTACATCTTGCCTGCCGACGACAGACGGCCGGGCGCGCAAGCGGAGCTGCTCCGGATTCTTCAGAAGCAGCACGTCGAGATCTCGCGCGCGACGGCACCTTTCAGTGTGCTGGTTCCAGTACCGCGGCCGCGAACGCCGCCAAGTGCTCCTACTTCTGGTGGAGATCGTCCGGCGGACGCCGTCAAGCGCACCGACACCACGAGGGCCGCCGACCGTCCGCGAGTTGCAGACAGCGCGCGGGTCGCACCTCGGCCGCGAACGGACAGCGCGCGAGCGGACACGATCAAGCCGGCGATCACTCCCTTCGATACCCTACCGCTCTCGGTGCAGCGCACTGAGCTGCGTCAGTTTCCGGCTGGCAGCTACATCATTCGCATGGACCAGCCGTACTCGAGAATCGCGGATGCGCTGCTCGATTATCAATACTGGAGCCCGACCGATCCGCAGCGCACTCCGTATGACGACACCGGGTGGACCTTTCCGGAGAATTTTGCCGTGCGCTCCGTCCGTGTGACGGATCCCAAGGTTCTGGCTGTGCCAATGGAATCAGTGACCGGCGAGATCAAAGCTCCAGGCGGCGTCGTCGGGAGCGGTTCTGTCTTCGCCATCAATCACAACGCTGACAACGCATTGGCGACCCTTCGCTACAGAATCAAGGACGCTGATTTTCAGATAGCCGAGCAGCCGTTCGAAGCGGCAGGGCAGAAGTTTGGGCGCGGGTCGTTCATCGTCCGGCACATTTCTTCGGGCGATCTGGACAAGGCCGCGCTGATGCAGATTCTGACCGAGCCGAAAAACGCGCTCATTAAACAGTACATCGCGCTCCTCGACACGGAGGGCCTAAAACTCTCGTTCACCGAAGATGCCGTCGCGTCGATCGCGCGCTTCGCGGCTACGGTCAACGAGCGCACCGAAAATATCGGTGCTCGCCGGCTGCACACAATTCTTGAAAAAGTCCTCGAGGAAATTTCCTTTGAAGCTCCCGAATTGAAGAAGAAGACGATTAAGCTGGACGCGGCCTACATCCAGAAGCAGCTCGCGGATATCGTCAAGGACCAGGATCTGAGCCGTTACATCTTGTAGAAACTTGAAAATGGAAAACAGAAAAGGGGCCCCATCCCCTTCGCTCACGCCGAATCAGCGCGCACTGTCTACGATTTTCCATTTCGCATTTTGCATTTCCCTGCTTTTCCCTCTGCTTGGCGGCTGCGCCTCTCCCAGCGAGCCTTATGCACGAAAGGCTCCGGTTCCGCTGGCCGTAGCGGACCTTGCCGCTCGACAATCGGCCAACAATGTCATCCTCACATTTACTCTCCCCAAGGAAACGGCGGACCATCGGCCGCTCGATCGGCTCCCCGCCATCGAAATCTATCGCGATTTTGAACCGTCCACTACGGTCGGCGAGCCGCATCCTCCGGCTCCCACCCTGCTCGTGACGATTCCCGCGAGTATGGTGGACCGTTACGCCGATCGCGGCCGCGTCCGCTATGCCGATCCGCTCCATCCGGACGATTTTGAGAACCATCCCGGAAGCCTGGCGGTGTACACGGTTCGAACGCGCGCCTCCGAGAAGAAATCTTCGGCGAATTCGAATGCGGTCAATGTCCACATTTATCCCGCGCTGGACATTGTCGATGATCTAAAGTCGGAGGTGACGCACGCAGCTGTGATGCTTGCGTGGGCTGCGCCGCGAAGGACCCTCGTCGGTCCTGCGCCCGCGATTGCCGGCTACCGCATCTATCGCGGCGAGGTGCAACCCGGCACGGCACCCACTCCTGCCACACTTGAGGACGTGACCCTCAGCTCGCCACTCGTCCGCATCGGCGAGAGCGAGGGAAATTCCCCAACCTTTAGCGATCAACAGTTTGATTTCGGCAAGACCTACGTCTATTCCGTCCGCAGCATCGCGCAGTATTCAGGCGAAGCGCTCGAATCCGGCGATTCGAATCCCGTCATAGTCACGCCGCGGGACACATTTCCTCCCGCGGCTCCCCAGGNNTCGTGCCCGCTCAAGCCGGAGTGCCGGCGCACATGGAGCTCTCGTGGGCGATCAGTCCTGAAACCCGTACCGGCGGGTACAACGTCTATAGAGTCGAACAAGCAGGAGTTCCTGGAACACGTCTGAACAGTGAATTGTTGCTTACGCCTGCGTTTCGCGATATGAATGTGCTGCCCGGCCACTCGTATTTGTATACCGTAACCGCGGTAGACCGCACTGGAAACGAGGGCGCTTCGAGCGCAGCT
>PKVB01000026.1:7916-8070 GCA_003131365.1 Gemmatimonadota bacterium
ATATCCGCTCCGCACTCCCCACCCGGTTCTCTGGACGGGAATCTACACCGGTGCTTTGCTCATAATCGTAATGCTCGGAGCGCTTGTCGCGGCAAATCGCGTTCCCACTCTTGAGCCGCACGCGCTCGAGAGGAACGCAGCTTCCTATTGCCTG
>PKVB01000096.1 GCA_003131365.1 Gemmatimonadota bacterium
GTTCGAGTCCCTCCGGGCGCGTTGCAAAGCTTTAGGCGAGACAACCAGTTAGGCTGTCTCGCCTTTTTTTTCGACCCATCCCGGCATCAGGGAGCCGTGCCGCAGCCCCTACAACCAACGCCGGACACGCAAACGATACGCTGTGAACTTGTCCCCGAATGCATCGCTCAGGTACTGCTCTTCGCGCGACACTACCCTGCGCACGAGCACAACTAGAACGAGCGGTAGCAGGATCAGCGGCCAGGCGGACTTGATCACGGCAGCGCCGCCGATGTACTGGATCGTGAGACCCACGTACATGGGGTTTCGCGTGAAGCGGTATGGACCCGTCATCACCAGCTGGCTCGCGGCCTGGTGCGGAATCACTGCCGTGCCCGCCCGGCGAAAGGTGACGATTCCCCAGACAGCGAGCGCAACGCCCACCCCCACGATGCCGAATCCAACCCGCTCGAGCGCTACGCCACCGCTCGACAATGGAAGTCCTCGCACCCACCGGTCGACTGCCCAGCCGGCGAGGAAACCGCCGAAAAAAATGAACGGAGGAGGAAAGCGTACACCAGGATTTGAGAGCGGAGCTCGAGCTGTCATTGAGGAAACCTACCAAGCGCGACGCGGATCGGCGACGCGGTCTGGACACGCGCTCAATCGCCGATCACGTTAGTTGGCTCACGGAGGTCCATGGACTCGTCCAGAGACTCTGAATTCGACGCGCGATTGGCGAAGATCGAGACGGCGATCGTTGTTCTCCAGCGATCGCTCGACGGGTTGATGGCCGAGCGAAGGCCCGCGGCATCATCCCGAGCTTCATCGTCCGGCAGCCCGCCAATCGCGCCGCGCCGACGGCAGAACGCGTCGGGTAAAACCAGCGACCCGCTGTCGTGGTTCACTTCGCGTAGCCCCGAATGGTGGCTGAGCCGCGTTGGGATCGGCTTTGTAGTTCTCGCCATCCTGCTGCTTTACGGCTACGCGATCGATCACGGCTGGATAACGCCACCCATACGTGTATTCGCCGGACTGGTGGTTGGCGCGTTTCTCTTCCGCGCCGCGACTCGCGTTCGTCCGCACGCGGGATCTGCTGGTGATTCAGATCTTGGGTTCCGCGAACTTCTGTTCGGGGGCGGGCTCGCGATCTGGTACGTGACGGCCTACGCCGCGGCCGTCTGGTACCAGCTCATCCCGATGTTCGCCGCGAGACTTGCTTTCTTCGTGCTCGGAATCGTTTCCACCTGGATCGCGCTTCAGGAGCGCCGCGAAATCTTCGCGATCGTGGCCATAGCGACTGGATTCGCGACTCCATTCATACTCCCCGCGCCCGCTCAGTCGGTGACAGAGTTATCCCTCTATCTCGGCGCGGTCGCGGCGATTGGATTGATCATCTACGTGATGCGCGGCTGGCATTCGATCGTGTGGATCACGTTCATCGCGTTTTGGTGGATAGTCGCGATGCAGACATCTCCAATTGCGTTCGGCTCCGAGCGACTTGGCTCTGTTGCGATATCATTTCTCGTGTTCGTTGCTGGTGCTGCCTTTACACGTGCTCCAATGCTCCGCCGCCAGTTGCTTGCGCTCGGCTCGCCCCGCTACACGGCGGCTCCGGCGACGAGCGGCATCGAAGGGCTGATGGAAGCCATCGATTCTCTCTCAAAAACGCTCGGCGGCGGCAAGAGCTCGCCGGACAGTCTGATAGTCTGGTTTCTGACGCTGTTAAGCCCGGTACTGGCAATCGGATTTCTCGGCCAGGTCTGGCCGCGAGTGCCTGATGAATTCTCGGGAGTCGTGCTCGTGCTGCTGGGAGCCGGCGCACTGGCGCTCTTCACGCGCGAGTCGAACACAGATGCGGAGATCGCTCACGTCGAAGTCACCGCGGCGATGTTGTGGACGCTGATCGGCGTCGGGCGCATCGTGCCGACTCCGGAAAGTCTTCCCGCCTCCGCAATGCTGGCAGCGCTCGCCATCAATGGCGTCCCCCGCCGATTCGTCGGTCCGCGCGTTCTCGCCAAGCTGACGATCGGTCTGGTGATATTCGCAATCGCCGGTCACGAGCTCTCGTTCGATGAGACCGGTCTCGTCCATCTGCGGTGGCTGGCTTCGGAGATAGTCGCGCTCGGAGCGGCAGCGTTCATCGCCCGACGACTGGTCGCTGAGCGGGGCGACGAGATCCAGGGCATGGTGCTCGCGGCGGCGGGCTATTTCACCGTGCTGCTGATTCTCTGGCGCACACTGGAACCCGTTTGGGCGCCATTAGTGACGGCCAGCTACGCTGCTCTCGGCGCGGGGCTGCTCATTCTGAGCCGGCGTGAAGCGACTCATTCGCTTCTCAAGTATCTCGGAGGTGCTACGATGGTCATCGTCGTGGGCCGGCTGCTTTTCGTCGACCTCTCGAGCGTCGAGACTATCTGGCGCGTTCTGCTATTCCTCGTGTGCGGCGCGGTATTTCTGTACACGGGGTACCGGATGCAACCGGGGCGCGCGGCGGGCGAAAAGAAACCCAACACTTAGCCGGGTCAGCGCGAAAGACAATCATCAGCCGTGTTTACGGCGGACGGCGATTCCTATTGCCCGTTCGCTTTCACCCATCCAGCCCCTCTCTGGCGAACCATGTTGAACAAAACCATNNCCGAGCCCAAAACCGTCCCCACTCCACAGCGCAACGGACAGGGACCGTCAGGCGATAGCACCAGGGTTGGAGGTGACTCTGGCCGCGCGGGCGGAAATGCTCCCGCGCAACCGCGCCCGTACAACCGTGTGATCACGCGCGACGCGAAAACACGGCGCGGCATGTTCGCAGTCCACAGAGTCAACGACAAGCTCTATTTCGAGATTCCGAAGAACGAGCTGAATAAGGACATGCTCATGGTGGGGCGCTTCACGAGAGCGGCTGCCGCAAATCCCCGCTTGCCCGGCGGTCAGTTCGGCAACTACGGCGGCGACCAGTTCACGGAACGGACCCTGAGGTGGGATCGAAGCGGGAACCGGATCATCCTCAGGTCACCGTCCTTTGCGATCGTCGCCGACAGCACCAATCCAGTGTACCGCGCCGTGCAAGCGGCCAACTATCCGCCGGTAATCGCGGTGCTCAACGTCGAGGCCTACGGACCCGACAGTGCCGCCGTCGTCGACGTGACTCGACTCTATACCACGAGCGTTCCGGAGTTCGCGGCAATCCGTGGAACGCTCGATGAGCGCCGCTCATTCGTCGAGAACGCGCTTGCCTTCCCCGACAACGTCGAGGTTGAAGCGACACAGACAGGTACTCCGAGCCCTACGCCCGGCGGCGGTGGTCGTGGCGGCGGTGGCGGCCAGGGCCAGGGCCCGCAGGCTGCCCAGAGCGTGCTAGCCCACTGGAGTCTGGTTCGGCTTCCCGAGAAGCCGATGGTTCCCAGGCGCTGGGACGAGCGGGTTGGATACTTCTCAATCGCACAGGTCGACTTCGGGACTACGGAACAACGGTCCGCTGATCGCTCATACATCTCCCGTTACCGCCTGGAGAAAAAGGATCCGAGCGCGGCGCTGTCGGAGCCCGTCAAGCCGATTGTCTACTACGTTGATCCGGCCACTCCCGAGCAGTGGAAGCCATGGATCAGGAAAGCCATTCTCGACTGGCAACCGGCGTTCGAGGCGGCGGGTTTCAAGAATGCCATCATCGCGATGGATCCTCCGGCCAACGATCCAGACTGGTCGGCAGAAGATATTCGCCACACCGTCATCCGCTGGCTCCCCTCCACGACCGAGAACGCAGTCGGGCCGCACGTCAGCGATCCACGCACAGGAGAGATCCTCAACGGCTCCGCGCGCATTTTCCACAACGTTCTCAATCTCCAGCGCGACTGGTACTTCACACAGGCATCCCCGCTCGACGCTCGCGCTCGCACGTTTCCGTTCCCTGACTCGCTGATGGGCAGGCTGCTCGAGTTCGTCGTCGCGCACGAGATCGGACACACGCTCGGACTTCGTCACGATCAGATCGGAAGCTCCACGTATCCGGCGGACAGCGTCCGGAGCGCGACCTGGGTGCACCGGATGGGACACGCGCCTTCGATCATGGACTACTCACGCTTCAACTACGTCGCGCAGCCTGAGGACAATATCGCGATCGCGGACATCATCCCCGGGATTGGCCCCTACGACAAATTCGCGATCTCATGGGGATACACACCGATTTCCGGAGCGCACTCCTCCGACGAGGAGCGCCCGACGCTCGACCAGTGGGCGCGGGTGCAGGACACCGTTCCGTGGTACCGTTTCTCCGAGAACAACGAAGGAGGATACGGCACTCTCAACGAGGCGGTCGGCGATGCCGATCCGGTGAAGTCGACGTCACTCGGGTTCAAGAATCTCCGGCGCGTTGTGACCTACATATCATCCGCGGCGACCAGGCCCGGCGAAGACAACGACGACCTGAGAGAGATCTACGACCGGACAGTCGGACAATGGGCGACGGAAGCCGGTCACGTCGCGACGGTTGTCGGTGGCGAATCGGTGCAGTACAAGTCGGGTAGCCAGCCAGGCGCGGTATACACGCCGCTCTCCCGGGCGCGGCAGCAGGAAGCCATGCGCTTCATCAACGAGAACGTCTTCCAGACTCCCTCGTACCTGATTCAGCCGGCCATCGCTCGGCGCATTGAGGCGGGAGGAATGATCACGCGCATCACGAACGCTCAGGGCCGCGTGCTCACCAGCCTGCTGAACGATGGCAGGATGAACAGGCTGATCGAAAACGAAGCGCTCGCTAGTAACCGAGTTGATGCCTATTCACTGGCATCGATGCTGAGCGATCTGAGGCGGGGCGTCTGGACCGAGCTCGGGCAATCCGGCGTTTCAATAGATCCATACAGACGAACACTCCAAAATCAGTTTCTTTCCCAGGTCAATGCGAAGCTGAACCCACCCACGGTGGTGGCAACGCCTGGTCCACAGTTCCCCGGATTCACCCCGCCAGCGCCGTTGCTCGAGGATGCGAGGAGTCAGCTGAGGGGAGAGCTCGTATCGCTGCGCGCCGACGTCCGACGAGCGGTGCCGAGGGCATCGGATCGGGAGACGCGCCTGCATCTCGAGGCGGCAGATCACGAAATAGGAGATATCCTCGACCCCAAGAAATGATGGACTGGGACTGCCGCTGGTCGGGATCGCTCGTGTAGAACCCGGAAGATCTTCCGGACAAAAAAAGCGGGGACGGCTTGAGG
>PKVB01000215.1 GCA_003131365.1 Gemmatimonadota bacterium
AGAGTGGTCTTGCCGGCGCCATCGGGTCCGACGAGCCCGAACAACTCGCCCTCCCCCACATCGAACGAGATGTCGTCAAGCGCCCGTACCTTCGCAAACGACTTGCTGAGAGAATTGACCTCGACGGCGTTGCTCACGACGGCTGCTTTGCGGGCATCGCGCCGAGCGTGATGTCGGCCGGCATTCCTATCTTGAGGGCGCCCTTCGGATTTGGAACGTAAACCTTCACCGCGTACACGAGATCGGCGCGCTCATCGCGCGTCTGCACCGGAGTGGGCGTGAACTCGGCCTTGGTCGAAATCCATCTCACGGTTCCGGGGAGCGTCAGCAGCTTGCCTCCACCCTGATCGACGTGAACCTGAACCTGTTGTCCGAGCTTCACGGCGGTGAGTTGCTTCTCGGTGATGTACGCCCGCAGAATCAGGGTGTCGACGTCGGCGATCTTGTAGAGCGCTTGCCCCGACTGCACGACCTCCCCGGTTTTCACATAGGTCGCGAGCACCGTTCCTGCTTCGGGGTTGATCACTCTGCTCTTCGCGATCTGATCGTTGATCTGAGCCACGCGCGCCGAGCCCGACGAGGCGTCGCGAGACACGCTCTGCTGCTGCGCCTTCGCAGCCCCGATCTGCGCCACGAGCGTCCTGTAGTCGCGCTCCGCCTGATCCCGCTGCTGCGCGGTGGCTGCGTGCTCCTCGAACAGCCGTTGCATTCGCTCGTAGTTGCGGAGCGCAATGCCGATCTGCGCCTGGTAGACCTCGATCTGCTTGCCCGCCTCCCCAACCCGCGCCGCGGTCGCCTGCTGCTGCGCCACGAGCTGCGCTCGCTCGAGCGCGAGCTGGGTAGTGTCGACGACCCCGGCGACTTCTCCGACGCGCAGGGTCGAGCCTTCGACCGGGGTAAAGGAAGTCAGCTGACCGCTGGCCTGCGCCGACACCGAAACCTCGTCCGCCTCGAAATTGCCGTAGGCGTCGGGATCCTTGCCGCGGTGACACGCGGCCGCGCACACGAACAAAACACCGATCGCGATGCGCGGAGAGAAAATGTGGGTGCGCATCAGCGTGCCTCGATGCCCAGAGTGTTGAGGAACCGCGCGCGGGCCTGGGCAAGCTCCACGCGGTGCAGCGCGCGAGCGGTGCGCGCACTCAGAACATCGGTCTGGCGGTCGACGTAATCGGCCGACGTCACCACGCCTTCATTGAATCGCGCCCGCGTCTCGGAGAGGATGCTTTCGCGGAGCGCCACGATCTCGTCGTCGTCGCGGACGGAGGTCTCGAGCCGATCTATGGTCGCTAGATCCTGCTCCGTTCCACGACGAAGATTGTCGGTGAACTGCTGCTCCTCGGCGGAGACGATCTGCCGCTGCAGGGCGAGGATCTCGCGATCCCGACTCCCCGTTCCCCACGTCCAGGGCGACCATTGGAGCTGCACGCCCGTGAGCCAGTAGGTGTCGAATTTGGTGCTGAGCGGATTGAGTCCCGGCCGCCCGTAACCCGCGCGACCAAACGCCGAGACACGCGGCAGATCCTGCGCCTTGCGCGCCCTCTCCTGCTGATCGAGCAACGCGCGGGAGCGCGCGAACTGTTCGTACTCGGGGCGAGAGCGGAGAACCGAGAGCAAGTCGCGAGCGCGAGCGACTGTGGCAGAGAGATCGGTCGAGCCAAGAATCGTGGTACTGTCGTATGACTTGCCCGTCAGATCAGCAAGAATCGCGAGCGCTGCGCGTCGACTCGCTCCGGCTTCGGCCAGAGATTGCCGGCGCCGCAGGATCTCGGCGCGGAGGGCTTTCTCCTCGCTCGGCAGGGCGGCACCCTCGCGCACCCGCGCGGCGGCCACTCGGTGCTGCGCCTCGAGGTCCGTGATCGTCAGCGCCAGCTCGGCGATCTGAGATTGAGCCTGGAGAGTGGCGAAGAACGCATCGCTCACGTTCTGGCGCAGCGGGTAGAGCTCGGCGCGCAGCCGCGCCTGCGACTCGGCCAGTTGGGCATCTTCGACGGCGCGGCGCGGAGCGATGCCTGGGTCGTACAGCGTCTGTCCGGCCGCGAGATGCGCGTCGTACGTATCGTGCGGGGGAGTGGGCACGGAGATTCCGCCGGGCAGCGTGATCGGAATCCGCGCGACGTCGGACTGATACTGCGCCTGGCCTTCCAACGCGAGCGTCGGTCGCCTTTCGGCGGCGAGATTCTGTTGCCGCAGGCGCGACTGTGCCATGAGCAGGGCGAGCTCTCGACCGCGCGGATCGCGCATGACCGCGGTGTCCTGAAGCGTGCCGAGGCGCAGCGAATCCGGCATCACGGCCCGGGGCAGTGAATCCGCAACCGGGGGTCTCAGCGGATCTGGGGCCGGAACCTGAGAACGCGCGCGCGCGACCGGCGCGGAGAGGCAAATCGCGATGAGGGCGACGAGGCGGTATGTCATGGCCGGAGCGCGCCGCGAAAGAATTCAGGGAGCTCTTTCTTCCGCTGCTCGATGAAGCGCATGAAAGCGGCGTCGTCCATACCGAAGACGATTGATAGCATGGGCCGGGCGGCGAAGGGGAAAATGCAGAGCGAGATCAGATTGATCACGAACTGTTGCGGCTTGATGGGTCGCATGGTGCCGCCGCGAACGCGTTCGTTGATCTGGCGCTCGAGGGTCTTGAGCAGGGCAGGGATTACGACTTTCGGATCGGCGCCGATTGCGCCCGACAGCAGCTGCTGAACGCGCTCGGGGTGGTGGTGCAGCTCCGAGATCAGGTAGCCCGGGACGAACAGATTTTGCGAGAGGTTGTCGAGATAGATCGTGATGAGCCGGTCGATTTTCTCGTCGAGCGAGATCTCTGCACCGAGCGTCTGGACGAGCGCCGGAAATATGCGCGAAGCGACCTGCTGAAAGACGGCGGCGCTGAGTCTGNNCGTTCCTTCGTGCGGAAATAATAGTGGAGCAGCGCCTGATTCACGCCGGCTTCCGCCGCGATCTCCTGCATGCGCGCGCCGGCGGTTCCATCGCGCAGGAACACGACGCGGGCTGCATCGAGGATGCGCTGTTCTGTCGCTGCCTCCCGTGCCGGGATCTCGGACCCCGATTTCCGCTCGGTCGCTGCCCGCGTCCCGGGGATCTTCGAGCCCGATTTCCGACGCATCACCTTTGCCGCCGCCCGGCTCCCGACGGCTCGACGCCTGGGGTTTTGTTTAATCATAAGGTTTAATCAGACAGTTAATACCGGGCATAATACCCAAGAACGGGTGTTTGGCAAGACCACGACTCAACTGCCCACCCCCGTTCTTCTCCGGTCTTCCGTCTGGCGCCTGCCGGACCTTTCGCTACAATAGGAGAAGGCCCCGAAAAAGGAGAAATCATGACCACCGCAGCACCAACGACCACCGCCGCCGTCGCCGAGGAGCTCGTCTCCTTTTGCAGGGCCGGAAACTTCATGGAAGAGATGGAGCTCTACGAAGTGAAGGACGGGAAGATCGTGCGCGAGCACTTCTTCTATCGGACGTCATAGGACGTCGAACACCTGACGGTCACCACCACGCGCGCGGACGGATCCGCGCGAACGGACACAGCGTCCATCTCGGAAGCGGCGTCGGTAGGCACCGGCGCCGTTTCTGTTCCGCGCGATCCATCCCCTTCGCAGCGCCTGGCGATCGAAGCGGCGGCGAAGCCGCTACTCGTGCTAGCCGGACCGGGCGCGGGGAAAACCTTCTGCTTGATCCGTCGCGTCGGATTCCTGATCGACAAGCTCGGCGTCAAGCCCGAGCGGATCTGCGTTTTCACCTTCACCAACAAGGCCGCCGGCGAGATGAAGCACCGCGTGGGTGAGCTGTTGTCACGCGACCCGGGTGGCCTGTGGATCGGTACCTTTCACTCGCTGTCGGCCCGCCTGCTCCGGCGCGAGGCCGACCGCCTCGGTTTTTCGCGCCAGTTCACCATCTATGACGAAGATGACCGTCTGTCCCTGATCCGGCGCATCATGGATGAACGCGATCATCCGGTGAAGCTCTTTCCGCCGAAGCTGATCCAGAATCTGATTTCCTCGGCCAAGAACCGGATGCAGACGGCGGCCGAGCTTGAGGCGACCGGACCGCAGGACGCCGCCGTGCGGGTTGCCGCGGACGTCTACGTGGCGATGCAGCGCGCCTTGCTCACCGCGAATGCGATGGATTTTGATGATCTCATGCTGCATCCACTCGCGCTGTTCCGTCACCATCCCGACGCGCTGGAGCGCTGGCGCGGCCGCTTCGACTTCCTCCTGGTCGACGAATTTCAGGACACCAATCGGGCGCAATACGAACTGGTCAAGTTCCTGGGGCTTGGCCATCGCAATGTCTTCGGCGTCGGCGACGAGGATCAGAGCATCTACGGCTGGCGCGGGGCCGACCTGCGCAACCTGCGCGACCTGCAGAGCGACTTTGGCGACGCCCGGGTCGTCAAGCTCGAAGAGAACTATCGCTCGACCCGGCCGATTCTCGACGCCGCCAATGCGGTGATCACCAACAACGCGGGCCGGATCGTCAAGACACTGCGCACCCATCGCCCGGGCGGCGAGTCGATCATCGTTGTCGCCGCGGCCGACGAACGCGACGAGGCAGAATGGATCGCCCGCGAGCTCGGCCGGCGCGTCACCGACGGCGCGGCCCATGCTGAATGCGCGATCCTCTACCGCACCAACGCCCAGTCCCGCGCGCTCGAAGAGGCCATGCGCCGCGCCGGCCTGCCATACCAGATCGTCGGGGCGATCTCGTTCTACGATCGCCGCGAGGTGAAGGACGTGCTGGCGTACCTGCGACTCGTTGTGAACCCCAGCGATGACGAGGCGTTCATCCGTGCGGTCGCTGTACCGCGTCGCGGCATTGGTGACATGGCGCTGGCCATGCTGGCCGAGCAGGCGCGCGAATGGCGCGTGCCGCTGCTGGCTGCCGCAGCGCGCGCCGACACGATCGCCACGCTGCGCCCCAACCTCAAGACCGCGTTCACGGCGTTCGCCGAGCTGATCGCCGGCCTGCGTCGCCGCGCCGGCGAATCCGCGCCGGTGGTGGTGATGGAGGAGGTGGTGCAGGCGATACAATTCGAGACGGTGCTCGCCGCCGAGGGCAGCGAAGGCATCGAGCGCTGGGAGAATGTCCGCGAGCTCATGGCCGCTGCCGCCGAGTGGTCGGAGATTGTCACCGACGAAGAGGATCCCGGCACCCCGTTGCAACGCTTCCTCG
Organism: Gemmatimonadota bacterium; assembly: GCA_003131365.1. Taxonomy (GTDB): domain Bacteria; phylum Gemmatimonadota; class Gemmatimonadetes; order Gemmatimonadales; family Gemmatimonadaceae; genus UBA4720. Next base: position 5,190 of record PKVB01000215.1, read on the forward strand.
CCGAGGCCGCGTTGCTGTCGGCGGTCGATACCAGCAAAGGGAAGCCGGACGGAGTCACGCTGATGACGCTGCATACGGCCAAGGGGCTCGAATGGCCGGTTGTGGTGATCTCGGGAATGGAGGAAGGCCTGTTCCCCTCGTCGCGAGCGTTGGAACTCCCCGAGGGACTCGAGGAGGAGCGCCGACTCTGTTACGTGGGCATCACTCGCGCAAAGGACGCGCTGGTACTCACGTGGGCGCGGGCGCGACGACGCGGTGGTGAGCTGCGCCCCGGCATTCCCTCGCGGTTCCTTCGTGAACTGCCGCCCGAACTGATCGACGAACGTCGCACGTCGTTCGCGGTCGGCGCGATCGGCGGCTGGACGGGTCAGCGCGGCTGGTCCGGCGGCCGAGAAGGGAGCGGGCTTGGCCGGGGTGCGGGCTCTCCGTACCGCAGTATGCCGCCCCCGNNGAGCGAGTGCGCCACCGCCGGTTCGGATCCGGGGCGGTCCTGGGGCTCAGCGGCGTCGGCAAGGAGCTCAAGGTGTCCGTGGCGTTCGACGACCCCGAGATCGGCACCAAGCAACTGCTCGTGGCCTTCGCCGGCCTGGAGCGCGAATGGGAGAGCGCATGAGGATCGGAGCGGATGAAGTGCGTCATGTCGCGCAGCTGGCCGAACTGGCGATCGCCGACGGCGATGTCCCACTGTTGGCCGCTCAGCTGGAAGGCATCGTCAACTTCGTGGCGCAACTCGATGAGGTCGCCGTGGCCGGCGCGTCGGGCGCGGTGGTCGTCGGGCCGAGCCAGCTGCGGTTGCGCGAGGATCGGGTCGATCCGATTCGCATGGAGCGACCGCCGGCCCAGTTCGCTCCGGCGTTTCAGCAGGGGTTCTTCGTCGTGCCGAAGCTCGGCGGCCTGGCCGAGGCATGAGCGCCGCGTCACTGGCGCGCGAAACCGGCCGCCGCCTGGCCGCCTCCGCGTCGCTCAACGCGGCACTGCACTGGTCGCAGGCGCTGCTCGATCGCGAGGCAGAGCGGCTGGATCAGGCGCTGCCGGGGTCACTGTCCGGGACGTCCGTTGCGCTGAAGGACAACCTCGTCACGATCGACCACCCGACCACCTGCGCTTCCCGTATCCTCGAGGGATACGTCTCGCCGTTCGAGGCCACCGCCGTCCAACGGCTGCGAGCTGCAGGGGCCCTCGTCGCCGCGAAGGCCAACATGGACGAGTTCGCCATGGGCTCCTCCACCGAGCACTCCGCGTTTGGCCGGGTGCTGCACCCGCTCGATCCCGATCGGGTGCCTGGTGGGTCGAGCGGCGGATCTGCCGCGCTGGTTGCCGCGGGTGTGACCACGACCGCCCTCGGTTCCGAAACCGGCGGGTCCGTCCGTCAGCCGGCATCGTTTTNNGTTTTGCGGTGTCGTCGGTATCAAGCCGAGCTACGGGCGCGTCTCGCGCTTCGGCCTGGTCGCCTTCGGCTCGTCGCTCGATTGCATCTCGACGTTCGGGCGATCGACCAGCGACGCCGCGCAATTGCTCTGTGCCATCTCCGGCCATGACCCGCTTGACGCGACGACCCGCGCCGATCCGCCACTGGCAATGCCCCCCGTGCGCCAGGATCTCCGCGGCCTGGTCGTGGGCTTGCCGCGCGAGTACTTCCCGGCCGATCTGCATCCCGGGGTTCGAGCAGGGTGCGATCGCGCCATCGCCGCGCTCAAGCGACTCGGGGCGGAGGTGCGGGACGTGTCGTTGCCGCATACGCGGTTCGCCGTGCCGACNNCCGACGTACTACATCGTCAACCCGGCGGAAGCCGCCGCCAACCTGGCCCGATTCGACGGGGTCCGCTTCGGCCCGCGGCAGGTCGGACCTGAAGGCGATGTGCGGGCGCTGTACCAGGCGACGCGCGGCGTGGGCTTCGGCGCCGAGGTCCGCCGCCGGATCCTGGTCGGCACGTTCGTGCTGAGCGCCGGCTATAGTGACCAATACTATAGCCGCGCTCAGGCCGTGCGGCGGCTGATCATCCGTGACTTCGATGCGGTGTTCGAAGCCGGCGTCGACCTGCTGTTCACCCCCACGACGCCCACCCCCGCGTTCCGCGCCGGGGAGAAGATCGCGGATCCGGTGCAGATGTACCTGGCCGACATTTTCGTCTGCCCGGCGTCGCTCGC
>PKVB01000110.1 GCA_003131365.1 Gemmatimonadota bacterium
GGATGAAGACGTACTACCACGAGGAAGTCGGCTACAACAGCCGGCTGGACGCGCTGCAGGCCGCGGTGCTGTCCGCGAAGCTTATCAATCTCGCCTCCTGGAGCGCCGCGCGGCGCAAGAATGCCGCGTACTACAACGCTGCGTTCGCCGATCTCGACGACGTGCGCACGCCGACGATCGATCCGGCCAACGAGTCGATCTACAATCAGTACACGCTACGCGTAGCACATCGCGATGGACTCCAGACGCATCTCAAGGACAAGCAGATCGGATCGGCGGTCTATTATCCGCTCTCGCTCCACCTGCAGCCTTGCTTCGAGTATCTCGGTTACAAGAGGGGAGCGTTCCCCGAGAGCGAGAAGGCGACGCAGGAAGTGATATCGATCCCCGTTTATCCTGAGCTGAAGCAGCCGCAGCTTGACGAAGTCATAGAAGCCGTGCGCGGATTCTACGGTCACTGACGATCAGAAACACTCACCGACAGAGCCCCAAGTGCAACTAAAGGATCAGCTCCTAGCGAAGATCGAAAACAGAAGCGCGTGCATTGGCGTAGTGGGCCTGGGATATGTCGGGCTCCCGCTTGCGCTCGAGTTTGCCAGGGCCGGCTTCAAGGTGATCGGGTACGATGTGAGCGAGCGAGTCGTCGGCCTTCTCATGTCCGGCAAATCGCACATTCAGGATGTGCCGAGCACCGAGCTCGCGCGGCTGGTCAAAGCGGGCAAGTTCGAGGCGACGACGGACGAAGCGCGCATGAAGGAGATGGACGCGGTCTCGATCGCGGTGCCGACACCGCTCGCAAAGACGCGCGATCCCGACATGGGCTTCGTGATTGCCGCGGCCGACGCGATCGGGCGACACTGCCGGCCCGGGGTGGTGGTTGTGCTCGAGAGCACGACGTATCCGGGCACCACGCGCGAGCTGCTCCAGCCGAAGCTCGAGGCGGCGGGTCTCACCGTCGGCGAGGACGTCTTTCTCGCGTTCAGTCCCGAGCGTGTCGATCCAGGCAATCCGATCTGGAACACCAAGAACACTCCGAAGATCGTCGGCGGCATCACGCCTGCGTGCACCCAGGTCGCGACTGCTCTCTACTCTACTTGCCTCGACACCCTGGTTCCCGTATCGAGCCCAGAGACGGCGGAGCTGGTGAAGCTGCTCGAGAACACATTCCGATCCGTCAACATTGGGCTTGCGAACGAGATGGCGATCGTCTGTGACAAGCTGGGCGTCAACGTCTGGGAAGTGATCGACGCGGCGGCGACGAAGCCGTTCGGCTTCATGAAATTCACCCCCGGCCCGGGAATCGGTGGACACTGCATCCCGCTCGATCCCCACTATCTCGCGTGGAAGATGAGAACGCTCAACTACAAGACGCGCTTCATCGACCTCGCGGGCGAGATCAACAGCGAGATGCCCGCGGTAGTGGTGAGAAAGGTCACGCAGGCGCTCAACGAGGAGAAAAAGGCGGTCAATGGGAGCCGCATTCTGGTGCTCGGCGTCGCCTACAAGAAAGACATCGACGACATGAGAGAGAGTCCCGCGCTGGATGTAATCCGGCTGCTGGAGCAGCAGGGAGCGAAGGTGTTTTACCACGACCCCTACGTCCCGAAGTACCGCGAGGACGGACACGAGCACTCGAGCGTGGCGCTCACCGACGACGAGATAGCGAGCGCCGACGCGGTAGTGATCGTCACGGATCACTCCACCGTGGATTACCAGCGGGTGGTCAATCTGGCGAGAGTGGTCGTAGACACCAGAAACGCCACGGCCAAACTGACGAAGGGGAAGGGCCGCGTCGTCTCTCTCGCTTCGCCCAGCTCGTACGCGATCGCCTAGCGCGATCGCACCGCAACTAACTCACACCTGGTCTCGTGAACATATCGGTAATTGGCACCGGCTACGTTGGGCTCGTCGTAGGCGCGTGTCTGGCTGAGACGGGCAATAGCGTTTGCTGCGCTGACATTGATGTCAAGAAAATTGAAGGCCTAAAGCAGAACATCCTGCCGATTTACGAGCCCGGGCTCGAATCCCTGGTCGAGCGCAATCAGGCCGAAAGCAGGCTGACGTTCACCACGAATTTGCAGGAAGCGATCGCGCCGGCGGAAGTCGTGTTCATCGCGGTGGGCACGCCGCCCGGCGAAGACGGCTCCGCCGACCTGAAGTATGTGTTGCAAGTTGCGGCGTTGATCGGGCGGCACATGACTCGTGAGCAAGTGGTCGTGACCAAATCGACCGTGCCCGTGGGCAGCGCGACAAGGGTGGCCGCCGAAATCGCGAAGGAGGCAAAATTCCCCTTCCATATCTGCAGCAACCCGGAGTTCCTGAAGGAGGGCGCCGCGGTTGAGGACTTCATGCGGCCCGACCGGGTCGTTCTTGGCATTGAGAGCGAGCAGGCCCGTCGGGTAATGACCGACCTCTACGCGCCGTTTGTGCGAACCGGCAAGCCGATTCTCGTGATGGACATCGCCTCGGCCGAAATGACGAAGTACGCGGCCAATGGAATGCTGGCGACGCGCATCTCGTTCATGAATGAGCTCGCCAATTTGTGCGAAAAGCTCGGAGCGAGCGTTGACCTGGTCAGAAAGGGAATGGGAACCGATTCACGCATCGGCCAGTCCTTTCTGTTTGCGGGCCCTGGATACGGCGGATCCTCCTTTCCAAAGGACGTGAAGGCATTGGTTCGCACGGCGATGGAATGCGGCTCACCGCTGCAAGTCCTGGCCGCGGTCGAATCGGCGAATGAAAGACAGAAAAAGGTACTTGCTGAAAAAGTTAAGCAGGCTCTGGGGGGCAAGCTGTCCGGCCGGCGGATTGCGCTTTGGGGCCTGGCCTTCAAGCCAGGGACGGACGACATGCGCGAGGCGCCGTCGCTCACCCTGATCGACGGTCTGCTCAAGGAAGGCGCCGCGGTCTGCGCCCACGATCCAGCCGCCCTCGATCACGCACGAGCTTTGCTCGGCAACCGAATAGATTATGCGGAGACTAACTATGAGGCGCTCGAGGGCGCGGACGCGCTGGTAGTGGTCACTGACTGGAACGAGTATCGCCACCCTGATTTCGAGCGGGTGAAGCGCACGCTCAAACAACCGGTCATCGTCGATGGCAGAAATCTTTACGACGTCGAGAAGATGCGAGATTTGGGCGTGCAGTACCATTCGATCGGGCGCCCATCCGCATGAACATGCTCGACCGCCGAGGGTAATATCATACGGATGTTCAAGCCAAGATCATTGTTGCTGGCCCTGCTGCTCGTGGCACCGCTGGCTTGCAAGCCCCCATTCAATCCAAAGGCCTACCCTACAGCCGACAAGCTGTATGATGTAGCGCTGGTCGAGTACAAGGCTCGCCGCTACGACAACGCGGCGAAGGCGTTCGAGCAGCTGACGCTCGATCTCTCCGCCCGCGATCCGCGGCTACCGCTCGCGTATTACTATATGGCGCAGTCGCAGGCAAAGAGCGGGCAGTACCTGCTCGCGGCGGGAACCTACAATCGTCTCATCGATGCGTTCCCGCAGGACACGCTGGTGGATGACGCGTTTTATCTGTCAGGGCTTGCGTACGAGCGCGAGTGGCGGCAGCCGCAGCTGGACCCGACTTACGGCAGGAACGCGCAAACGGCATTTGAGTCGCTTCTCACCAGCTTTCCCGATTCGCGGTTTGCTCCGCTTTCCAAGAAGGAGATCGACAAGCTGGACGAGTGGTTCGCGCAGAAGGACTACGATACCGGTTATCTCTATCTGAAGCGCAAGGCGTACGATTCGGGGATCATCTACTTCAAGGATGTGATCAGACTGCATCCGAACGCCAGGAAAACGAGGGATGCGTACCTGAGGCTGCTGGAATCCTATCGGGCGATCAGGTATACCGAGGACGCGCGTGAGCTCTGCGATGTGATGCGGAAGACCTATCTGAACGACCGCGAGATCCTCAAGGAATGCGGGCCCGCGCCCGCAACGCCCGCGACGCCGGCGACGTAGTCCGTGCGCATTGGGGTTTTCGGGGGCACGTTCGATCCTCCCCACGTCGGCCACCTTCTGATGGCCACCGATGCCCGCGAAGCGCTCAAGCTCGATCGGCTGATTTTTGTTCCCGCCGGGGCGCAGCCGTTCAAGGTCGACACGCCTCCGGTGGCCTCCGCACAGGACCGGCTCGAGATGGTTCGTCTGGCCGTCGCGGACGACGCCAACTACGTGGTCGATGACGCAGAAATCAACCGTAAGGGGTTATCTTTCATGGTTGACACGTTGGAGCATCTGTCGGAGAGGAATCCGGCTGCGCAGCTCTTTCTCCTGCTGGGGGAGGACGTACTCGCTGGCTTCGAGCAATGGCGGAATCCGGCGCGTATCCGCGAGCTGGCGACGCTTGCTGCGGTGCGCAGGACCGCTGCATCAGGGTCGCTGGTCGATCCGATTGCGGCGGGCGTGCTGACGGTTTCAGCACGGCGGGTCGATGTGTCCTCGACGGAGATCAGGGAGCGCCGGCGTGCTGGAAAATCAATCAAGGGATTCGTGCCCGAGAGCGTCGAACGGTTCATCGACGTCCGCGGGCTCTATCGTTGAGGCGGAGCGGCTCCGCCTGAGGAAGACAGGTACATGGCGTTGACAGGGCTGCTGAGCGGTCTATTCGGAACTCGCCACGACCGGGAGCGCAAACGCGTTCAACCGATCGTCGACGAGATCAACGAGCAATACGCCCTCCTCCAGACCATCTCCGAGGACGAGCTTCGCGGCCAGACCGAGAAGTTCCGCGCGCGCATCCGCGAGCGCACGAGCGACATCGAGAAGCGGATCGTCGAGCTGAGGGAGAAGAAGCGAATAACTCCTGACCCCGCCGACCGTGACGCGATCGACAACGAGCTGAGCGGCGTCGACGGCCGTGGGGGAGCGGAAGCCGAGCTTCGCTCCGCGATCGCGGTGGTGCTGGACGAGCTCCTTCCCGAAGCGTTCGCGACTGTTCGCGAGGCGACGCGCCGACTGCTCGGCACCAAGGTGACCGTCACCGGGCAGGAGATGGATTGGAACATGGTGCCCTACGATGTGCAGCTGATGGGTGGCATCCAGCTGCACCAGGGGCGCATCGCGGAGATGGCGACAGGCGAAGGAAAGACCTTGGTCGCCACGCTGCCGCTCTATCTCAACGCGCTGCCCGGCAACGGCGCGCACCTGATCACCGTCAACTCCTATCTCGCCCGCCGCGACTCGGAGTGGATGGGGCACGTCTACAAGTACCTCGGGCTCACCGTCGGCTGTATCGACGACACGGAGCCGGGAACGACGCAGCGGCGCGCGGCCTACGAGTGCGACATCACCTACGGCACCAATAACGAGTTCGGCTTCGACTACCNNACGCGATCGTCGACGAGGTGGATTCCGTGCTCGTCGATGAAGCGCGGACGCCGCTCATCATCTCGGGTCCGGTCGGAAACGAGAGCGACGCAGAGTACGCGGAGCACAACGCGGCGGTGTCGCGTCTGGTCCGTCGGCAGTCGGATCTCGTAAACGCGCTCGTCGCAGCGGGTGAGAAGGCGTTTGAAGCGGAGGACAAAGACGCGGCCGCACTCAATCTCTACAAGGCGCAGCTGGGCGGACCGAAGAACAAGCGGCTGCTCAAGGTGTTCCAGGAAACGGGCGCCAAGCAGCTCGTCCTGAAAATGGAGCTGCAGCACATCGCCGACCGCCGGCTGCCATCGAGCAAGCAGCAGTACAAGGACATCGAGGAAGATCTGCTGTTCGTCCTCGACGAGAAGGGACACACGGTTCACCTCACGGACGCCGGCGTCGATTTCATGTCGCCAGAGGCGCACGACCAGTTCGTCCTGCCCGATCTGTCGCAGGAGGTGCACGCGATAGATCACAATCCGGACATGACGCCCGCCGAGAAGCTCGAGGCGCGGAACAAGCTTAACCGCGACTACGCCGCCAAGAGCGAGCGGCTGAACATCGTGCACCAGCTGCTGCGCGCGCACGCGTTGTTCGAGCGCGATGTGAACTACGTCGTGCAGGAAGNNGCCTGCACCAGGCGGTCGAGGCGAAGGAAGGCGTGCAGGTGAAAGGCGAGACGCAGACGCTCGCCACGATCACCATCCAGAACTACTTCCGCCTCTACGAGAAGCTGTCGGGAATGACCGGCACCGCCGAGACCGAAGAGACGGAGTTCCACCAGATCTACAAGCTCGGCGTCTCCGTGATCCCGACCAACCGGCCCGTGATCCGCGACGACAGGCAGGACCTCGTCTACAAGACGCGCCGCGAGAAGTACAACGCGATCCTCGAGGAGACGCAGCGCCTCCACGCGCTTGGCTTCCCGGTGCTCGTGGGAACGGTGAGCGTCGAAGTGTCGGAGACGCTGGCGCGCATGTTCAAGCGCGCCGGGATTCCACACAACGTCCTCAACGCCAAGTATCACCAGCGTGAAGCGGAAATTGTCGCGGGCGCCGGCCAGCCTGGAGGCGTGACGATCGCCACCAACATGGCCGGGCGCGGAACTGACATTAAGCTCGGGCCCGGCGTTACCGAGTCCAAGCCCTCGCAGCGCAAGGACGCAGAAAACCAGATCGTCGACGTCGTCGAGTGCGGGGGCCTGCACATCATCGGCTCCGAGCGCCACGAGTCGCGCCGCATCGATCGTCAGCTCCGTGGCCGCGCGGGTCGTCAGGGAGATCCGGGCGCGTCGCAATTCTTCCTGTCGCTCGAAGACGACCTCATGCGTCTTTTCGGCTCCGACCGTATTGCCAAGCTGATGGACCGAATGGGCGCGGAAGAGGGTGAGATGCTCACCCACTCGCTCATCACGCGCTCGATCGA
>PKVB01000036.1:0-16635 GCA_003131365.1 Gemmatimonadota bacterium
GTTCTGCTCCACCGCATCTTCGAGGCGAGGGACACCACGCTCACGGCTCGCTACCGCGACGCGGTCGCCGATGAGCTGGCTGCTTACGCGGAGTTTCAGCCCTTGATCGCCGGCCTGGGCCCCCGCGCCCAAAGGGAGTTCAGGGATCTTAACACGTTGCAATTGGCGTGGCACGCCGCGATCGACCGCTCTCTGGCAGCAACGCCCGGAACGAATCAGGTAAAGGACCCGTTTCACAGCGCCGAATATGAAGACCTGCTGGTAGCCGCGTCCCGCCTGGACGAAGCGCTGAGCACGGGAGCGCAACAACGATGGGCCGAGATTGCCGCCATGAATCGCGCGCAAGGTTGGGTGACCGTGCTGGTAGGCATCCTCGCGCTGATTGCGGCCTTCATCGTCGGATGGCTCGCCCACCGCATTCGGCTTTTTGCCGCAACCGCCGAAAGCAGGCGTGCCGAGCTCCAGCAGGCCATCGAGGCGCGCGCTCGCATCATGAGAGGAGTGAGCCACGACCTGAAGAATCCACTCAATGCAATTCTTGGCCACACGGAACTTCTCGAGCAGGGAATAAAAGGCCCTCTCACCGACGAACAGAAAACAACGCTGGTCCGGATACGCAAATCCGTCGATGCGTTGCTCTCACTCATCAACGACATCCTGGATTTATCCCGGGCGGAAGGCGGCCAGTTGAAGATCACCCCCGGCGAGACGCGGATCTTGCCCGTTATCCGCGAGATCGTCGACGAACACTCGGCGAGCGCCGCCGCAGCTGGACAACGGTTGGATCTCCAGCTTCCCAGCGATCTGCCGCCGTTAACCACCGATCGGCNNACGCCATCAAATACACGCCGGCAGGCGGACAGATCAAAGTGCGGGCGGAGATAAGAACGCGCGACGGCGCCACGGGCGGCCAGCGTTGGGCCGCGATCGAGGTAATCGACACCGGGCCTGGCATCCCGAGCGATCAGGTCGACCGAATATTTGACGAGTTCTCCAGGTTGAAGATCCATGAAGACAAGCCTGGGGCAGGCCTCGGCCTGGCCATTGCGCGTCGGGTTTCACGCCTTTTGGGGGGCGACCTCACCGTGACGAGCGTTGATGGACGCGGGTCAGCGTTCACTCTCTGGCTGCCGCTCGAGAGCGACGCGTCGGGAGAGAAAACGCCGGCGTAGGCGGCGCGGCGCAACCGACTGCAAAGCAAAAGAAGAAACCTGCCCGGAGCCACCGGCTTTTAAGGTGATGGCTCCGGGCAGGTCGGCTTCCTTCTTGTTAACCCGGAAGGACCTGTCCTACGCTCAAACCGGTCCTACCTGAACACTATCCAAAGGGTGCCGATTATCGCGGCAAGCAGCACCGACAGCGTGATTTGCAGGCTACGCTCTCGTGGACTGACTACCACCGCGGCCGACGGCGCCACGGTCTGGAGCGTGAGGTCTGCAACGCGCTCCGCAGCAGGAGGCGGAGTCATCATACTCACCACAATAAGGATTGCGCTGCAGAGGAGGAAGAGAAGTGCCGCGAAATGGAGGAAGTTGATCCCTGCGAGCCACGACCAAAACGTCCCGCTCGGCAACTTGGCCCTCGCAAGCTCCAGCACCAGACGCGAAAAACCGATCACGAAGCCTGACCATAATGCGGCGAGAGCACCCTTCCCATTAAGCCGTGGGCTCAGGACCCCCAGGAGGAAGACCGCCGCGATCGGTGGTGCGATGTACGCCTGGATGCTCTGTAGATAGATGTAGAGCTGCGACGAGACGAATTTCATGGCCGGAATCCAGGCGAGTCCCACGAATACCAGTATCACCGTGGTCACACGCCCCACGAACACCAGACGCGCCTCACTGGCGCTCGGCCTCCACTTGCGGTAGACGTCCCATGTCAGCAGGGTCGAGACAGAGTTGAACGCGGAAGCGAGTGAGCTCATTAGTGCCGCGAGCATCCCGGCGAGGACGAGGCCCTTGAATCCGATCGGGAGAAGGCGCGTGACGAGTATCGGATAGGCAGCGTCGGTCATGCCGCCTCTAACGTCCGCGTACAACGCATAGGCGATGATACCGGGGAGCACGAAGATGAAGACCGGAAGAATCTTCAGATAGCCGGCGAAGATCGTCCCACGACGGGCTTCCTGAATATTCTTGGCCGCCAGCACGCGCTGGACTATGTGTTGATCCGTACACCAATACCAGATGCCGAGGATCGGTGCTCCGAAGACAACTCCTGTCCAGGGGAAATCCTTGTGGTTGGACGGTTTCCACATCGAGAAAAAGTCAGGCGGCACTCTGGCTTGAAGCCCGGACCAGCCGCCCACTGCATGGAGACCGATGAACATCAGGGTAACTGATCCCACGATCAGCACCACGGCCTGCATCACCTCGGTATAGATCACCGCGCGCAGTCCACCGAAAATCGTGTACAGCCCGGTAATGACGATGAGGATGGCCGCGCTGGTCCAGAAATCGAACCCTGTCACCGCTCGCATCACGACGCCGCCGGCGTACAACGTGACGCTGATCTTCGTGAGCACGTAACCGACTATGGACACCCAGGTGAAGTATGAGCGCGCGGCGGGGTTGTAGCGGCGTTCGAGGAACTCCGGCATGGTGTACACGCCGCTTCGCAGGTAAAAGGGCACGAACAGCCAGCCCAGAAGCAACAGGATGAAGCTCGCGAGCCACTCGAAGTGGCCGACGGCCAGGCCGCTCGCCGCTCCCGTCCCAGCGAGTCCGACGAGATGCTCGCTCCCGATGTTGGAAGCGAAGAGGCTGGCTCCGACTGCAATCCAACCCACATCCCTGCTCGCAAGAAAGAAGTCCGAGCTCACGTTTTTCTCTTTGCGCGCGGCCCAGTAGGCGATCCCTGAGAGCACGAGGAAGTACGCGACGATCACGAGGATGTCGATGATGCTGAGGTTGCTCATGGCGTTTCTTCGGTGAGAGAGAAGTGGGCGGCCGAGCTCATTTGCGCTACGCTCCGCGACCTCTGAAGCGGAGTCCGCGAAGAATCTGGAGCATTTCGGCGTTGAGCGCTACGGATGCCTGCCGGCGGTCGGTCCTGGCCCCAGCGCTGGTTCGCTTGACACCAGGCGGGCTGACTCCCACATTCGCCACCACGCCAGGGGAGAGATGAATGAGTAGTGAGATCACTCGGCGGACGTTTCTCGTTGGAGCGGGTGCCGGAGCCGCGGGACTCATCGGGCTCAAGCCCGCACCCGCTGAAGCCACGGTTCTTACGACCGCATCGGCTTTCAAGCTCTCTGTAACGCGCTGGCCCTTCCACCAATTCACCATCGACCAGCTGTCGCAGATGGCGCGGGAGCTGGGACTCGATTCGGTGGAGCTTCTCGAGCCGGACGAGTGGGCTATCCCAAAGCGGCACGGACTCACGTGCGCGATGGGATACGCGACGGTGCCGAACCCGGAAACGCGCCTGACGCAGGGATTCAACCGCGTCGAAAACCACGCCTGGCTCATCCCCGCCTACGAACGGGCGATTCCGCTCGCGGCCGCCGCGGGAGTGCCGAACGTGATCTGCTTTTCCGGAAACCGCGCCGGTCAGAGCGATGATGAGGGTCGCGCAGTCTGCGCGCGCGGACTCGCTCCTCTCGTCCCAATCGCGGAGCGGCACGGCGTGACGCTGTGCATGGAGCTGCTCAACTCGAAAATCGATCATCCGGATTACCAGTGCGATCACACCGCGTGGGGCGTGGCGCTCGCAAAGCAGGTCAATTCGGACCGATTCAAGCTCCTCTATGACATCTACCATATGCAGATCATGGAAGGCGACGTGATCCGCACGATCCGCGACAACCACCGATATATTGGGCATTACCATACAGGCGGGGTACCAGGGCGTCACGAAATCGATTCCTCCCAGGAGCTGAACTATCCGGCAGTCATGCGAGCGATCGCCGAATCGGGATTCACGGGGTACGTTGCGCAGGAATTCGTACCCACACGCGATCCGCGCACTTCACTCGCTGAAGCTGTCCGGCTCTGCCGTGTGTAGCGCGTGATGGCCAACCGCGCGTCAGAAAATCCGATCATCACCCCGGCGATGGTCCTGCCTTCGAGGCCGGACTTCGAAGTGCTGGGCGCATTCAATCCCGCTGTCACTCGACACAACGGACAGGTAGTGCCGCTGCTGCGCGTGGCGGAGGCTCCACGGAAGATGTCGAGCGCGCTGGCGGCCGCGCCCATCTTCAATGCGGACACTGGTCGCATCGAGATCAAGCGGTGGCAAGTCACCGAGAAAGGTCCGGATGTGAGCGATCCGCGGCTCGTGGTCGACAATGGGCGCACCTGGCTCACGTCGATGTCGCACCTGCGAGTCGCGCGCTCCACTGACGGCATCCATTTCGATGTCGAGGGACTACCGGCACTCGTTGCCGCAACCGCCTACGAGTCGTTCGGAATCGAAGACCCGCGCATCACGCAACTCGACGGCGTGTACTGGATCACCTACACCGCCGTGTCACACTACGGAATCGGGACTGGTCTCGCCTCGACCCTGGATTTCAAAACGTTCGAGCGGCACGGGGTCATCTTCCCGCCTCCCAACCGCAATGTCACGATCTTTCCTGAGAAGATCGGGGGGCTATACGCGGCGCTGCACAGACCCATGCCGGAGGGTCTGGGACAGCATTCGATCTGGACCGCCAGATCGTCGGATCTGAAATCCTGGGGGAGCCACCGCCTCGTCGCGACACCGAGGGAAGCCGGCTGGGATGACACGAAGGTGGGAGGCGGGGCCGTTCCGTTCCGGGTGCACTACGGCAAGGAAGATGGCTGGCTGGCGATCTATCACGGCGTCACTGGCTCGCCGCCCACCTACTCGCTCGGCGCCCTGCTTCTCAATCGGCACGATCCCTCGCGAGTGAGGGCGCGCTCGCGCGAGCCGATTCTCAAGCCCGAAGCGCCGTACGAGCGCGAAGGATTCTTCGGCAGCGTCGTGTTCACGTGCGGCGCCCTGACGGACGGCGATCTCGTGCGCGTCTACTACGGAGCCGCCGATGGCGTCACGGCCGTCGCCGATCTGTCACTACAGGAGATTCTGTCGGGACTGGTGGAGGCGTGACCTTCGAGCTGGGCATCAACTATTGGCCTCGCCGTAGCGCGATGTACATGTGGGAAGATTTCGACATGGGCGAGGTGCGCGAGGACATGACGCACATGGCCGACCTCGGCTTCGATGTCGTGCGGGTGTTTGCGCGGACGAAGGACTTCCTTCCCGCTCCGTCGACTGTGGACGGCAGCATGATCGCGCGGCTGGTTGAAGTAGTCCGCGCGGCCGCGGACACCGGGCTCAGGGTGGTGCCAACGCTCATAGTCGTCAACATGAGCGGCACCATCTGGTGGCCGGCCTGGATGCTCGACGCGCAGGGCCGCCCAGGTGACCTTTTCTCGGATCCGGTCATTCTCCGTTCCCAAGCGGTGCTGGCGCAGACGTGCGCGGGCGCCTTCGCCGGGGATGCGGCAATCCGCGCGTTCGACCTCGCGAACGAGATCGATGATGCCCAGCTCCCTCGGTCGCGGGAAGCGGCCTGCGCCTGGGGCTCGATGCTCGCGAGCACGATCCGCGCAGAGGCGCCGGGCGTGCAAATCCGGATCGGCGCGCACCTGCCATCGCTGACTACCGATAACAAAATGCGCGTGGACGATCTGGCCGACATCGTCGACGAGGATGTGATGCACGCTTACCCACTGTATTCGGACTTCGCCCGCTCCTTCCTCGATCCGGAGCTGGTGCCGTTCTCGTGCGCGCTGACGGCCGGACTCGGGGGTGCAGGGCGTCGGCCGCTGATGCAGGAATTCGGGATGTGCACTGCCCCGAGCGGATCCGCCGGGCGCACGATCACCGACGATTTCCTGGGAGTCCCGAGGTCGCAGTACCTGGCGTCGGAGAAAGAGCAGGCGGCGTACTACGAGGAGGTGCTGGAGAGATTGGTGGCGACCGGCGCTGCCGGTGCCTACGCGTGGTGTTACGCCGACTACGACCCGCGATTGTTCGAACGACCCCCGCTCGCGACCGCTGTCCGGGAGCGGACGTTCGGGCTCGTGCGCGCGGACGGGAGCGAGAAGCCCGCGGCCGACGTGTTCCGGAAATTCCGGCAGCGTCGCGACGACGGCACACTGGTGCAGGCACCAATCGCTCGTGTGCTCGACGTGAGCGCCGATGAGTACTACCTCGAGCCGGCGAAGCACTTTGGACGCCTGTATTCGAAATGGGTGGCGCGGGGAACTTCATGATCGCGCCACTCGAGCGTCTTGCGACCAACCCACTCATTCGCCCCTCGGACATTTCGTTCGTCAAGGCGAGCGGAACGTTCAATCCTGGAGTGACAGTCGACCGCGCAAGCGACAGAGTCCTTTTGCTCGTTCGGGTGTTCGAGGAAGCGTCACGGAGATCGTGTCTCGGCCTGGCGCTGTCGGCGGACGGAAAGCGAATCGACGAGATATGGGATCGCCCGGCNNCGAGCAATGGGGCGTCGAGGACGCCCGCATCACGTATTTCGAGAGCGAAAAACGCTACGCCATCACCTACACCGGGTACTCGCGGGACGGACCGCGGGTGTGCCTCATCACGACGGACGACCTGCTTACTCCAACGAGCTACAAGCGTCACGGCCCGCGCATCGACGGTGAAAACAAGAACTGCGTGATCCTGCCAGAGAAGATAGACGGCAAGTACGTCATCCTGCATCGGCCGATGCCGCGCATGGTTTGCATCAAAGTGACCAAGCTCGAAAAGAAGTGGCCGGCGGACGGGGTGGCTCTCGTTGGACCGCAGCCAAATACCTGGCGGAGCTCCCGCGTCGGCGCCGGCGCGCCGCCCGTGCGCACGGACATCGGCTGGCTATTGCCATTTCACGGTGCGACATCAATCGAAGAGGGAAACGTCTACTCCATGGGTTGGTGTGTGCTCGACCTGAAGAATCCGGAGAAAGTGCTCTACGTGTCAGATGTGCCCGCGCTCACGCCCGAAGCGCCCTACGAGATCCAGCGCGAGTCGATTCCGCAGGTGGACATGGCGAACTTCAGAACGGGGGTGCGCGTTGTCTTCCCCCAGGGTCTCGTAGAGCGAGGGGAAGATTTCCTGGTTTACTATGGAGCCGCTGACGTCTCGGTTGCGGCGGCGCGCGTCAACAAGCGCGAGCTGATCTCGTCCCTGGGAGAAGCCATCAGATTGAAGCAGGGCGGAATCCCCCTGTGACCCCTGCGTTTCACACTGGGCCAAATGGAGGTGCAGTCCCCGATCCTCGGCCGCGCTTTCTCCGAATTCTGATCGCGACGCTGGGCCTTTCTTGCTCTTTCCTCGTCGCGTCATGCGGCCGCAACTCGGAAAACCACGCTTCGCCTCGAGGCCCGGCGCCCACAGCTGTACGATTGGACCATCTCCAGCACCTCGGCCGCAACGCGGTGGTTCGAGGTCGGCCGGTTCGAGTGGTCTCTCTTTATGCAGAGGCACCTGACTATCGACCGACCGGCTCTCCGGCGCGCGACAGATTCGAGGGAATCGCCAGCCTCGACGATGCCGCGCGCGCGGCGGTGGTCTATCTCCGCGAGTACGAAGCAACCGGAGACACCGTTATCCGCAACGACGCCGTTCGAATCTTGCGCTTCGTCACGGCAATGGAACAGGGTGACGGCGAGTTCGTCAATTTCATCGACTCCGCCGGTCGGCTGAATCGCGACGCGCCGAGCAGCCGGCAGAGCATGTCGTACTGGGCCGCGCGCAGCATCTGGGCACTCGGCGAAGCAGTGCGGGTGCTTGGCCCCCAGGACTCGACATTGTTGAAGAGCATGCGTCCGGTGCTGAATCGCGCGGTTTCGCGAATGGCGGAAGAGATCGACGCCGGACGCCTAATCGGCGGATCGACCACGGCAACTTCGGAAGCGCTCCTCGGTCTGCTCGCGGTTCAGCGCGCCGATACAGCGAATGCTCTCGTCCCGTTGGCGACGCGCACCGCCCGACTGCTTGCGGCGCACTCGGAGGGCGACAACAAGACCGCCCCGTGGGGCGCGTATGTCGATCGAGCGGGTGTTCCCTGGCACGCGTGGGGAGCGCGATCTCCGGAGGCGCTCGCGATAGCCGGCAGCGCCCTTGGTCACTCCGAGTTTACGGCTTCCGCCAGAAAGGAAGCGGATGGACTTTGGGGCAGATTCCTCCTCGCTGGAGGCATCCCTTCGGCGGTCACCCCCAACGGGACAGCTACGTGGTATCCCCAGATCGCGTACGGCATCGGCCCGATCGTCGAAGGGTACCTCGCATTGGCGGAGGTAACTGGACAGCGTCGCTACGCAGTCTTTGCCGGACTCGCCGCAGGCTGGTTCCTCGGCAATAATCCCGCGGGCGTGAGCATGTACGACGAGAAGACCGGCAGAACCTTCGACGGAATCGACGGCCCGTCGCCAGTGAAGGTGAATCGGAACTCGGGAGCTGAGTCGACCATCGAGGCGTTGCTGGCAATTCAGAAGGCTACGAGCAACCCGGATGCGGCGGAGTACCTGCATTACCGTCCGGTCGGCAATCAATCGCCTTTGCTTGCGAACGTTCCCGAACGGCGAGAATACGCCGGGCCCGGCGGAAGTCGTCTGGTACTTCGCCGAGGGCCCGCCGGCGTTGAGATCGCGCTCGACGATCAGTCAGTCGGCGACAATGAGGTCGCCCCAAGAGACGCTGTCGCCGGATCGGACAAGCCGTCGACACCAATCACGCTGACGTATTGGCCGGCTGCAAACCCCGTCGAGACCAGTGTCGCCAATCGCCTCGCGTCGCAGTGGAATCAGGAGCACCCCGATGTGCAGGTGCGAGTGCAGCCTCTGCCCGCGGGCCGCTCGTCCGAGGAAGTTCTGCTGGCGGCGATCGTCGCCAAGGCGACGCCGGACGTCAGCTCGAATGTCTCGTCGGCGCTGCTGGCGCGGCTCGTTCGAGCGGGCGGTGTCGTGCGCCTCGACAATCGCGTGGCGACGTCGGCGCGGCTCAGGGAGCGCACGAACGCAGCGATGCTCGCATCTCTTCGCCTGCCGGACGGCGGGATCTACGCGTTCCCCTGGAAGACGAATCCGATGATGCTGATGTACAACGTCGACCTGTTCAAAGCGGCAGGAATCGGCCCGCCGCGCACCCAGAGCGAGCTGGTGCAGGCGTGGCACAAGCTCGCCCGCGACACCGACGGCGACGGCCGCCTCGATCATTGGGCGATGTGGGCCACGCTCAAGACGACGTGGTACGAGCGCTTCTACGATTTCTATCCACTGTATCTTGCCAGCTCGGGCGGCAGGACGCTGGTGAACAACGGGAAGATCGTTTTCGACAACGAAGCAGCGGTCGCGGCGCTCGACGTATTGCGCCGCGGCTTCGCCGAAGGCGTGCTACCCAGGTCGAACTTCGCGCTGGGACGCGATCCTTTTGCCGATGGCACCGTGGCAATGAAGATCATCGGACCCTGGTTCGTGAAGGAGCTGACCGACATCAAGATTCCCAGCTTGCACTACGACGTCGCGCCTGTGCCGGGCGCGGATGGGACGGATCCGGCCAATCGTTATGCTTTCGCCGATTTGCGCAGCATCGCGATTTTCTCGACGACGCGTTATCCAGACGCCGCGGCGAGCTTCGTCGCATACCTCACGTCGCCTGCCGCCGACCGCATGCTGATCGAAGAAGCGAGCCAGCTGCCGTACCGGCGCCGACTCGCGACCGATCCGCGATTCACGGCTTCTCTCGCGAAGTGGCCGACGCTCTCGACCTACGCCAACTATGTCGAGCGATCGCGCGACCTGGACCTCGATCCTGACGTGGTCGAGATTTTCGATCTTCTTTCGGAAGCCTACGAGGAGTCCGCCATCTACCAGACCACTACGGTGAAGGATGCATTGGCGAAGGCCGCCCGCGAGGCAAGGAACATTGTGAATGCGCGCTGAACGGAAACCGCGGAGGAACATGGTGAATGCGCGCTGAGCAGAAGACTGCTTCGCTGATGGCGGGGCCGTACGCGGCGTTTCTGCTCGTATTCGCCGTGTACCCGATCGCGTTCGCACTCGTCCTCGTCTTCCTGCAGTGGGATCTCGTCACGGCGCCGACGTTCGCTGGTGCCGACAATATTCGGCTGCTCGTCCACGATGGGCGATTCTGGAGCGCCGTCGCCAACACGTTCGTGTTTCTCAGCATCCACGTGCCGCTCCAGATCATCACTGCGCTTGCGCTTGCCCTCGCCCTCAATCGCCAGCTCGTGGGTCGTTCCTTCTGGCGCGCCGCGTTTTTCCTGCCGGTCGTCATCTCGGGCGCAGTGGTCGCGATTCTGTGGAGTAATCTCTACGCCACGGATGTCGGGCTGATCAACCACCTGCTGGTGAAGATCGGGCTGTCGCCCGTGCCCTGGCTCACCGATCCGCGAACTGCAATGCCCGCGATCGCGGTGATGGTCACCTGGAAGAACGTCGGTTTCTACGTGATCATCTACCTCGCCGGGCTCCAGTACATCCCGCGCAGCTGCCAGGAGGCGATCGAGATCGAAGGCGCGTCCGCGTGGCAGCGGTTTCGGTACCTGACCCTGCCGTCGCTACTGCCGCAGACGATTCTCGTCGTCACGCTCTCTACCATAAACGGCTTCCAGCTCTTCATCGAGCCATACGTGATGACTGGAGGGGGCCCGCTCAGGCGCACGTACTCCGTGGTGCTCTACTTGTACAACAACGCCTTCGCGTACCAGAAGATGGGCTATGCGGCAACGATCGGTGTCGCGCTGGCGCTGATCATAGGCATCGTCGTCTTTGCTCAACGTCGGCTGATTGGGAAGGCTGAGGCCCTATGAAGCTCCTGCGGCGAATAGCGCTTTATGCCGGCCTGACGGTTGCGGCGATCACGTTCATCTATCCGTTCCTCTGGATGGCGTCGAGCACCTTCAAGCCACCCGTCGAAGTCGGCTCGCTGGCGCTGATTCCCCACGACTTCACCCTCGACAACTACCGCACCATGTGGGCACGTGCTCCCTTCGGGCGCGCGCTCGTGAACAGCACGTTCGTGGCAACCACGATCACGCTTGCGGTGCTGGTGTTCGGCTCGATGACGGCGTACGCGATGGCGCGACTCAACTTCCGGGGCCGGCCCGCACTCAACGCCGCGACGATCGCGGTGCTGATGGTGCCCGGCCAGCTGACGCTGATTCCGCTATACACATTGATCGTGCAGCTCGGATGGGTCGACACCTACGCTGCCCTCATCGTTCCGTACCTGTTCAACGCCACGGCGATCCTGATGCTGCGGCAATTCTTTCTGCAGATCCCGCAGTCGCTCATCGATTCCGCCCGCATGGACGGAATGAGTGAGCCGCGCATTCTCTTCACCATTTTCTGGCCATTATCCAAGCCCGTGCTGTCGATCGTCGCGATATTCACCTTCATGGGCGCGTGGAACGAAGTGCTCTGGCCGCTGCTCGTGGTGCGGGAGCAGAACCTGATGACGCTTCCGCAGCTGCTGACGGTTTTCGCGCTCGGTGGCGGCGCGGGCTCAGTCGGCGTCTCGCTTGCCTCGGCGATGGTACTGGTAGTGCCGGTGGTGGCCGCGTACGCATTCCTCCAGCGCAACTTCATCGAGAGCATGGCCGGCTCCGGGATCAAGGGCTAACGATGCCATCAGTCACGTTCGAGCACGTCACCAAGCGCTTCGGCGACGCAACGGTGATCGAGGATTTCGATTTACAGGTCGCGGACGGCGAGCTGCTCGTGCTGGTCGGCGGATCTGGATCCGGGAAGTCGACGATCCTGCGGATGCTCGCTGGCCTGGAGACAGTGACCTCGGGCAGGATCCGCATCGACGACCGCGATGTGACCGACCTCGCTCCGCGTGACCGCGACGTCGCGATGGTGTTCCAGGACTACGGGCTGTACCCTCACATGACCGTGCGCGACAACCTCTCGCTCGGACTTCGCCTCAGAAAGATTCCGCGCCACGAAATCGACCGACGCGTCGCGTGGGCAGCCGGCATGCTCGGCCTCGAGCCTCTGCTCGATCGCAAGCCGAAAGCGTTGTCCGGAGGACAACGGCAGAGGGTCGCGATGGGACGCGCCATGGTGCGTGAGCCGAAGGTGTTTCTCTTCGACGAGCCCCTCTCCAATCTGGACGCCGGTCTCCGGGCTCAAATGCGCATCGAGATCGGTAGCCTTCAGGATCGGCTCAAGACCACCACCGTCTACGTCACGCATGACCAGGTCGAGGCGATGACTCTGGGCGACCGGATCGTCGTGCTCGCGGACGGACGCATCCAGCAGATCGGCCGGCCGATCGAGCTGTACCGAACTCCGGTCAACCGCTTCGTTGCGGGATTCATTGGCACGCCGGCAATGAACTTTATCGAGGGAACACTCGCCGCGGACGGCGGTCGAATGTTTTTCAGCGCTGAAGCCGCGCGTTTGAAGATGAGAGCTGGCACCGCTGAATCGAGCGAGCCGATAACGCTTGGGATCCGGCCGGAGGATCTGCGGATGGATTTCATCCCTCAGCAGCCGACACACGGATCCGCTGACTTCGACACGTTAACCGGGCGCGTCGTGCTGGTCGAGCGGCTCGGTGGAACCAGCCACGTTCATTTTCAGGTTGGCCCGCACCGATTGATGGCGTCCGTTGCGAGCGATTCACTGCCGGAGGTCGGACACGACATCACGGCGCATGTTCCAGCCGCTCGGGTACATCTGTTCGGCGGCGATGGCCGCGCCATCGGACGAACAGCGGAGATCGTCTGACAACTTTCCCACCTGCGCTCGGCCCTCTGCGGGCTAAAGCTCTCGTCGCGATTGCGCTCGCGCTCACCGCTTGCGCCAGGATCTCTCAGAGGACACCGCAGGTTATTCCCGTCACATCCGGTCGGACAGGCCGGAGCGTCTCGGCCGATAGCGCTCCGGTCAGGGGGCAAGGTGCAGATCTATTGACGATTGAAAGCGTGAAGGAAGTTGGTCAAATAGAAGTCGGCAGCCCATATGTGGGCATCGAGATTCACAAGAGCTTTCCGTTGTTGAATCGGATAAGCTTTTACTACCCGGTAGCAAACAGTATCGATATCAGTGACGATTACTGGAAGCGTGAGAATTTCAGAATCATGTCCATCGGACTAAGGGTGGGTGGTTCCCCAAAACGCTTTCTCGAGCATCAGGTTTATAAAGTCTCTCAGACACCATACTCTGTTTCCTTCGATGGAAACGATTCTGGCAGTCACGTCAGGATCACTTATGAGTTTTGCAAGAACGAGCCAGCTATGGTGGTTACCTACGAGATAACCAATACATCTGCGACCACGAAAGACTATCAAGTGTATACCCGACTGGAAACGACACTTCGAACAAGCCACACTTACAAACTTATTGATAGCGCATACACCGACTTTCAGACCAGCGGATCAATAATCAGGACGAACTATCCTTTTGTGGAAACCGGGAATGCGCAAATATTTGTCATGAACTCAGGGCTGCAGCCGTCGAGTTTTACAACGAGGCAGCCAAAGAATACTGGATTCTCAAGCCTCGACGATTGGTGGCTGAACACCGACAGCCCTCTTCCGGCAACACTAATTCCGCGAGAGAAACCAGACAAACCCCTCGCTGCGTTCACGTACAACAAACAGTTACTTCCTGATTCATCAATCACGATTATCCAGATTGTTGGATCAGCATTGATTTCAGAAGCGGCGGCGAAGACGGCTTTCCTGCTCACGCACTACCAGCGTGAAGTCAAAGCGTACAAGGATTACATCATCAAGGAGGCTTTGGCCCGGCCTGACATCGTTACCGGCGATAACGATCTGGATTTGACTTCGCGGTGGTCAAGGGCAGTCCTGGCAACGAACGCCCATTACCTGCATGGCCGAATAGTTCCTATGCCTGCCCAGGCGGAATACAATTTCTACTTTACTCACGATGCATTGCTCACCGATTTGGCGGCGGTGAATTTCGATCTGGCAAGGGTCAGGAACGACTTGGAGTATATAGTCAGTTTAGCCGACACAGATCGAACCATACCCCACGCCTACTATTGGCAGGATACAAAGTACACGACTGAATATGCGGGGCCGGAGAACTGGAATCACTTCTGGTTCACGCTTGTGGCTGCACGTTATCTGCGCCACTCGGGGGATCGTGAGTTCCTGGCGCGCCTTTATCCCTATATCGAGAAGAGCATTCAGACTGCGCTGAAGAATAAAGGCGCAGACGATCTGATGTGGTCCTCGCGGCCGGACTGGTGGGACATTGGTCGTAATCTGGGACCACGGGCGTACATGACGATTCTGGCCATTCGTGCATTGAGGGAGTTCGACTTTATATNNTTGAACCGTGATGGGTCGCAATTGGAGGCCTATGAGAATCTCGCGACTCGAATGAATAAGCAGCTGGTCGACAGGCTCTGGGATGACCAGCTGAACTACCTGATAAGCTATTACGAGGATGGAAAAGAGGATCGCCACATATATATGGGATCTCTGTTGGCCTCACATTTTGGCTTGCTTGATGATGCCAGGAATCGAAAGCTGCTAACGACTGCCAAGGCAAAGCTATTGGATGAACGACTGGGCCTGTACACGCTGTATCCAATGGACCTACATCTGCTTATCGATTACATGAGATTTGCCGGTAATGAGGCCGGCCAACCTTATCACTATGCCAACGGCGGGATCTGGCCTCACGGAAATGCCTGGTACGCTCTNNAGATGCTTTTGAATTCATGAAGCGGACTATGACCCTGAACGGGATAACAAATAGTCCTAATGGCCAGCCTGCTTTGTATGAGTACAGAATAAGTGACAAAAGCGATCCGGCCGTTTATGGAAAGATTGACAAACCTCAATTCCTGTGGGCGGGCGGCTGGTACCTCTATACTCTGTATAATCTGTTCGGCCTGAGGGAAAATGAATGGAATATCTCGTTCAGCCCTTTTATTCCCAAAGGTGTGGATTCCGTACAGTTGACCGTGACCCTCAAGGGCGTCCCTGTAAGTGTCGAAATCAGGGGAGAGGGGAGCACGCTATCCTCCATCTCATTCGATGGAAGGGACATCCCATCAGCTGTTGTGCCGGAGGATATCAAAGACTTGAGAAAGATCGGCGTAACATTAGGGGATGCCAGAACGCCGTATCTAAGTTCGGCTAATGCTTTAGTAATTTCTCCAGTCTATGACAGAGAAACGAAGAAACTTGAATTTGATCTCGAGTCTTTTGCAGGCCATTTGATCGAGGTGGGAGTTGTATCCCCGACGGCAAAGCAAAGTATTGCGATAAATGGTCGTTATATCAGCAGTGGGATTACGGAATCAAGAACCAACGGGAGCTATAAGATTCATCTGCGGCACGTTTCCAGATCGAAGAGAAATCATTATTCAGTAACAGTGAAATAGAGTTCTCCCCGCTTCTTTGACGATTCTCACACCTGGGCTCTCCGCCGCAAAAGATCCCACATACAATAGTGATTGTTGGTGTCCACAGTGATTGTTAGCGTCCAGACAGGTTTCGCGAGCAGGCAGTCTTCAGTTGCAGTTCACGTTACAAGGCTTCNNGACACGCTTCCCGTGCATCAATTAGGTTGCATGTCAGAGCGTGATTGCGCTCTCAATCAAATCAAACGATCGCAAAATGATCCTCATCGCCCACCGCTTCACGAATAAGATGCTCGTCGCCGCAATGAATTGCGGCGACGGGACGCGTGGCGCGCGACGGCGACGGGGTTAACACACCTTGTACTTGCCAAGATTCGCCCCCGCGTCCTGAATCGATGCGGGGGCGTTTTCATTATTGATCATCGGTGAGCGTGAATCTGACGACCGTCAGAAACCCGCCGCCCTGAATGGAGGATAGATGAGGAAGTATTACCTGCTGGTGAGCGACTTCGATCAGACCCTGAGCTTCAACGATTCCGGGCTCGTCCTGNNCTCGCCAACCTATCGCGCCTCAACCTGGTGCAGTCTGGCGCGGAGCTCACGTATCTGCTGCGGCACGATCCGGATTTTCGCCGCGTGCGGGAGGACGACCTCGTCGAGGTGGGCCGTCAGATCCGGCTCAAGCGCAACATCGCGCTGCTCGCCGAGTTTCTGAAGGACGGGATCGAGGGCTTCAGGTTCGATTTCTATGTCGTGTCGGCCGCTCCGTGGCTGGTCGTCCACTCGGCGCTGCAGGGGCTCGTGCCCCCCGATCACATCATCGGCGCGCACTTCGGCTTCAGCGCCGAAACCGGTGAGGTGGAATCGATCATTCAGGTCCCCGCGGGTTACGGCAAGGTCGCCGCGGTCGATTCGCTGCGGGTGCGCCTCGGCGTTCCCAGCGATCGCGTCGTTTACGTCGGCGACGGAAGCTCCGACATTCACGTGATGCTTCACGTCAATCGCGGCGATGGCCTGACGATCGCGGCGTCTGAAGCACGGCACATCGCGCAGATCGCGCGGCGCACGGTGATCAGCGACGACGCCCTGAGCGTTCTGATTCCGATCCTGGAAGAGATCTGCGGTTACGACCCGTCCCAGATCCGACTGGTGTTCGAGGAGCAGGGACTGCTGATTCAGGAGTGGGACCGGGTGCGGACCGACTGGCTGACGATTCGGGATGGTTCCGGATTAGCTGTGGAGCCTGCTGCGTGAGACAGAACTGCAACTGAACGAGAAGGG
>PKVB01000036.1:16667-50526 GCA_003131365.1 Gemmatimonadota bacterium
CCCTCTCGTTCAGTTGCAGTTTGCAGTTTCCTCGACCTCCTCTACGATGATCCATTATCTAGGCTACTTCGCCGGCACTCTCACCGTAGTGTCGTTCGTCCCGCAGGTCATCCGAACCTGGAAGACTCACCACACCCGCGATCTCTCATTCGGGATGTTCGCGCTGCTCGTTACGGCGAGCTCGCTCTGGATCGTCTACGGGATCGTCATCAAGGATTGGCCGAGGATCCTCACCAACACCGGAATGGTGTTGTTGACCGGCTCGATCGGAGTCGCCAAGCATCGATTTGGATGACGCAAAAGCGGGTGCTCCTGAGCTGGAGTGGCGGCAAGGACAGCGCGCTTTCGCTATAGGAGCAGTTTGAGGCGCGGCCTCCAGCACCGGCACCGCGATCTTAACGGAGTCTTTCGCATTGTTTGCCCCAACGCACCGCGACGGTGGCAGTGATCCGCTCACGTAAGGCGCGTATTGAGGCGTGAGCTGCAGGATCTTAGATTGAAGGTCCCTGCCATTCACTTCGAAGGTCCGCCGTCATGTTTGACAATCTGAGCCTTTCGCATATCCTGATGGTCTTGGTGATCGTTCTGCTTTTCTTCGGAGCTAAACGGATCCTTTGATGCGACCGCTGAACATCACAGATTCATCACATTGCGCAGCTTACGGTAATCTTGCGACGTTGAGAAAAGCCGCGGCATTTCTCGCGCTCACGATTGTGGCGCACCAGCCGCTCGCGGCGCAGGCAAACGCGAAATCGGCTGCCCTCCCACCGGGTGGACTCCTGGCGCAGCAGGCCGCCTACACCTTCCTGGGCAATTCACGGGGGTACGACCGCGTTCCCGGCGGCATCTTGATACGCGCCGATCACGGCGCGGTGCTGATCGAAGCAATAGCGGGAATTGGGGCGCGAATTCGCGTGCGCTTTTCGGATGGAACTCCCTCGTTCCCGACGCCGCACTCCCTGGCGACTGGCGACACCGCGCCGAGACTGGGTAATGCTGTCGTTCATGAGGCGGGTGATACCGTCCTCGTTTACGCTGAGGGATTGGTCGTGCGCGTAGCGCGGCATCCAGTCCGCCTGAGTGTCACCGACAGTGCAGGACATGAGCTTCTCGCCGAGTCTTTTGGCGCCGGGGTGTGGCAGGGGAGGCTCGCTCACGTTCTCCGCGATCTGCCAGCCANNACTACGGACTCGGCGAGCAGCCGATGCCATTGCTTCGCAACGGGTCTGTGTTTCCGCTCTGGAATACGGATCGCTTCGGCTACCGCCCCGGTGACATGCCGATCTACTCCTCGATTCCGTTCTACCTCGGAGTTCGCGACGGCATTGCGCACGGCATTCTGTACGACAATCCGTTCCGGGCGGAATTCGATTTTTCCGCCAGAATGCGATCGGCGCTCTCCTACATGTCCGAAGGCGGGATCGATGGCGGAGAGCTTCGATATTACGTGATCCCGGGACCGGGACTCGACAGCACGCTCGCGCGCTACACGCGACTCACCGGCAGGACGCAGCTGCCGCCTCGCTGGTCGTTGGGGTATCACCAGAGCCGGTACAGCTATTTCCCCGACACGACCGTCGAGAATCTCGCGCGCGAATTCCGCCGGCGTGACATTCCCGCTGATGTGATTCATCTCGACATCCACTACATGAATGGATATCGGGATTTTACTTTCGACCCGGAGCGTTTCCCCCAGCCGAAGCGCTTGCTCGACACGCTCGCGGCGGAAGGATTCAAGGTGGTGACGATCGTCGACCCTGGTCTCAAGGTCGACAGCGCCTGGTCCGTCTATCGTGACGGCCTAACGCGAGGCGCGTACATCACGCTTCCTGATGGATCTCCGTACGTAGGTATCGTCTGGCCAGGCCGAAGCGTCTTTCCCGATTTCTCCCGAGCCTCGGTGCGCGCCTGGTGGGGCGCACAGCACCAGGCGCTCATCGACGTCGGCGTCCGCGGCGTGTGGGACGACATGAACGAGCCGGCATCCTTTGGTGGTCAGACGATTCCCGATATCGTCCAGTTCGAGGGCGACGGCCACCCGGGGACTCATCTCGAGTACCACAATCAGTATGGGACGCTGATGGCGCGCGCGACCTTCGACGGATTCCATCGGCTCCGACCGGAACGCCGCCCCTTCGTCATCACGCGTGCCGCGTACGCCGGCGTGCAACGCTACGCGACTGTCTGGACCGGCGACAACAACTCGACCTGGGACCACCTGCGGATATCGATCCCGATGATCCTCGGGCTTGGGCTCTCGGGCATTCCGTTCGCAGGGAGCGATATCGGCGGGTTTAATGGATCCCCCGGCGCCGAACTCTATTCGCGGTGGCTGCAATCGGCGACGCTCGTACCGTTCATGCGCACTCACGCGATGGTCGGAACTCCGAGGCGCGAGCCGTGGAGCTATGGCCCGCAGTACGAGCGTGCGAATCGGGCGACGATCCGGCTCCGCTACCAAATGATGCCCGCTCTGTACACCGCCTACTTCCAGCACACCCAGAAAGGCAGTCCGGTTGTGCGGCCGGTCTTCTGGAATGCACTCACCGATTCAGCCGCGCTCGGCACGGACGACGAATACATCCTCGGCGATCATCTGCTCGTGGCCCCAGTCGTTGATTCGGGCGCAACGAGTCGACGGGTCTACCTGCCGGCGGGCCACTGGTATCGAGTGGGAAGCGGCGAGGCCTACGACGGCGGTCGTTTGGTGACGGTCCAGGCACCAGACGCTCTCAACGATGGCAATGACACTACTGGACTCCGCGGCTTGCCGGTATTCGCTCGCGCGGGGGCAGTGATTCCGTCGCAAGCCGTAGTTTCCTACGAAGGTCAGCGGCGCCTCGACACCCTGAGCATCGATATCTATCCGGGGTCGGCCACGAGCGAGCTGTACGAGGATGCGGGGGATGGATACGCGTATCAGCGAGGGGAGTATCGGCGGACGACGTTTACAACGTCTGGCGCTCCGCTCTTGTCGATGACTTTGGCGCAGACGGGATCTTACGCGGGTGCCAGCTCATTCAAGGTCACGATTCACGATGTCTCACGCCCGCAGCGAACATTGGTCGATGGTCGCCCGGTGCGAACCGACTACGACAGCGCGCGACGCGAGCTCCGCTTCGTAATGCCTGGGCGCGCCCGACTTCTGCAAATCGAGTAAGACTCATTCGCCTCGGCGCAGTCCTTCCCGCGATCCTGCTGTATCTGATCTCGCGGGGTGTCGATTCCGCGACGCCCCGCCAATCGCGGCCGCCTACAGCTCACGTCGATGGAGGTGTGGTCGAAGGGAGCTATTACGACGCTCGATCGACCGATGCGGTCTTCAAGGGAATCCCGTTCGCCGCACCGCCTGTCGGCGAGCTCCGTTGGAAGCCGCCAGCACCCGTCCCGGCGTGGCGAGGAATTCGGGCTGCAAAAGAATTCCCACCTATCTGCCCGCAACGGCTCTACTCTCCCGAATACTACGCCGGCATCGCCGAGCGAGTCGGGGGTCGGCCACCGAAACAGAGACCGCTGACGACCAGCGAGGACTGTCTCTACCTCAGTATCTGGACCTCGAATTTCGGCAGCGCTGATCGCCGCCCGGTGATGGTGTGGATCCATGGCGGAGGGAACAACGGCGGTTGGGGAACTCAGGGTACCGACAACGGCGAGTTTCTGGCTCGCCAAGGCGTGGTCCTGGTGATGATCGAGTATCGCGTCGGCGCGCTCGGCTTTATCGCCGATTCGGCGCTCACGGCGGAATCACCCCATCATTCGTCGGGCAACTACGGGCTGCTCGATCAGATCGCGGCGCTTCGCTGGGTGCAGCGAAACATCGCCGCGTTCGGGGGTGATCCCACGCGCGTCACAGCGTTCGGTCAGTCGTCGGGCGCGCTCGACGTCACCTGCCTGATGATGTCGCCGTTGGCGCGCGGATTATTCCAGCGCGCGATCTCTGAAAGTGGAACTTGTACCGGACCATTCGCTGCGCTGAAGGAGCCAGTCACCAGCTTCAGCGAACACCCAGCGGCAGAAGAGAGCGGCAGACAACTGGCCAAGGCGCTCGGCATCACCGGAACGACTGACGTTCTCGGGGCAATGCGCGCCAGGAGCGCGGACGAGATATTCGCTGCGATGTCGCGCGACCCCGGCATTGCACACGAGGTGATCGTCGACGGATGGGTAATCCCGGAGCAGCCCGACAGGGTACTGGCGGAAGGCCGGCAGCTCAGCGTGCCGTTCATGGTTGGCAGCAACCAGAACGAGTTCGGTGGGTTCGTGAGCTCCTTTCCTGTGCCGTCCATGGCCGGATACTCCGAGCAGCTACTCAGCGCACTGGGCAGCAGCGCTCCCCTTCGCGCGTTCGTTCCGCGTCTGCTCGAGGCATATCCGGCGTCCGACACTGTCGAGGCCGAGCGAAGGTTGTTCGAGGTGAACAACGACGGGTTTGGCGCGCCCGCCCGCTACTTCGCGCGAGCGATGACGAAGGCGGGGCAGCGCAACGTGTACTTCTACTACTTCACTCACGTCGTTCCCACACCCGGCGGCCAGGCGCTCGGCGCTTTCCATACTGGTGAAATCCCGTTCGTCTTTGGGAGTGATATGGGTTGGCCGAAGGGTCCGGATGATTTGGCGCTGAGGAATGCGATCAGTAGCTATTGGGTTCAGTTCGCGACGACAGGGGATCCGAATCGGCGCGGTCTTCCCGAATGGCCGAAGTATGAGCCCGCATCCGATCGATATCTCGAGTTAGCCGACACGATCCGCGTCGGCCAAAGGCTGCGGCAGCGGCAGTATGATTTGCTGGATGACGCGCAGGCGGCGCTCGATGCGAGACTCAGACACTAAGTTGTCGCCTTACGCGCCCCCTCCCCACGACTATATAATCGTCCCATGTCGCACCTTATTTTGTGGCGCCGCGGAGCGCTCGTCTCAGCTCTCCCTCTGCTCGCCGCGTGCAGCAGATCTTCCAGTACCGAGCGCTCGGCGGCCGGCGCGGCCCCGGCGTGGCTGGTCGAGCGGGGCCGCCAGGAGGCCGAGATGGCCGCGCGGTCGAGCGTGCTTCACGACTTCAAGTTCACGGATCAGAGGCAGGCCAGCGGCATCACGTTCGAGAACCGGGTCGTAGACGACGCGGGCAAAGACTACAAGCTGGCTCACTACGACCACGGAAATGGAGTGTGCGCCGCGGACATCGATGGCGATGGGCTGCCCGATCTCTATTTCGTCACCCAACTCGGCACCAGCGAGCTCTGGAAGAACCTGGGCAACGGCCGGTTCGTCAATATCACCGACCAGGCGGGGCTCGCAATGCCGGACACGATCGCGGTCGCGTGCTCCTTCGCCGACATCGACAACGACGGCCTTCCCGACCTATTCGTCACGACGGTGCGCCACGGGAATCGGCTCTTTAAAAACCTCGGCGGTGGGAAGTTTCGCGACATCACCAAAGAGGCAGGAGTGGGATACGTCGGCCACTCCTCCGGCGCGGTGTTCTTCGACTACGACGGCGACGGCTTGCTCGATCTCTTCGTGACCAATGTGGGTGTGTACACCAGCAACGAGCGAGGGCCGGGCGGCTACTTCGTAGGTCTGCCCGACGCTTTCATGGGCCACCTCCACCCCGAGCGCGCCGAAGCAAGCATTCTCTATCACAATCTGGGCGGCGGCCGGTTCAAGGACGTTACGGGCGAGGTCGGGCTCGTGGACAATAGCTGGAGCGGCGAC
This sequence comes from Gemmatimonadota bacterium, assembly GCA_003131365.1. Taxonomy (GTDB): domain Bacteria; phylum Gemmatimonadota; class Gemmatimonadetes; order Gemmatimonadales; family Gemmatimonadaceae; genus UBA4720. Next base: position 22,377 of record PKVB01000036.1, read on the forward strand.
GCGACGGCGCTCGACATCAACCGCGATGGGTTTCCCGACCTCTACATCCTCGACATGCAGGGAGGGGATCACCTCTGGCTCAATGAAGGCGGTAAACATTTTCGCGACGCGACAGCGAAATATTTTCCGAGGACTCCGTGGGGCTCGATGGGGGTGAAGGTCTTCGACTTCGATGGGGATGGTCGGCTCGACATCTTCGTCACGAGCATGCACCCGGACATGTGGGTCAACATCCCCGCCGGCGACTGGGCGGCCGAGGGGCGCAAGGCGGATTCATCGACGGTGGCTCCCGGGATGATCCCCGGAGGGAAGTCTGGCTTCTTCTTCGGAAACGAGCTGTTCGCGAACCAGGGCGGCGGTCGATTCAGGGAGGTGTCGGATTCCGTCGGCGTCGAAACGTATTGGCCCTGGGGGCCCAGCGTGGACGACTTCAACGCAGATGGATGGGACGACATTTTCATCGCCGCGGGCATGAACTTCCCTTACCGATACGGGATCAACTCCCTGCTTCTCAACGATAGAGGTCACCGCTTTTTGCCGAGCGAATTCGTAGTGGGCGTGGAGCCGCGAACGAATGGCGCAACGGAGCAGGTGTGGTTCACCCTCGATTGCAAGGGAGGGGACGCGTTCAATCCTTTCTGTCGCCCCTGTTCCAAGCCCGGGGCGATCGACATAAGGTGCCACGTCGATTCCGCGGGCAAGGTGACGATGATGGGCTCGCTGGGATCGCGCTCCGCGGTCGCACTCGACCTGGACGATGACGGTGATCTCGACATCGTGACCAACGAGTTCAACGGGCGTCCGCAGGTTCTCGTCAGCGACCTTGCGCAGCGACAGCGCATCCACTTTCTCAATGTCCACCTTCGCGGAACGCGCTCGAATCGGGAGGGGCTCGGTGCGGAGGTTACCGTCGTGTTGCCCGACGGGCGTCGGATTCTGAAGCTCCTCGACGCTAAGTCAGGGTACCTCTCTCAAAGCGACCTGCCACTTTATTTCGGCCTCGCGGATGCTGACCACGCTGGATCGATCGACGTCCGCTGGCCGTCGGGTCGACAGCAGACGGTGGCCGGACCGATCAAGTCAGGGACCATCGAGATCGTCGAGAAGTAGGAATTGCAAGGTAGTCTTCGGTTGTAGTCTCACCCGAAGTGGGAGCGCGTCGAACCCAGTAGATTTACGAGATGCCCCGCATCGTCTCGTTCCTTCCCGCCGCCACTGAGATCACCTACGCGCTCGGCGCGGGCGCGGACCTTGTCGGGCGCTCGCACGAGTGCGACTACCCGCCTCAGGTGCGCTTGCTNNCCGTCGCCGCGCACCTCGCCACCGGTGAAAGCCTCTATCTGGTCGATGAAGTGCTCCTCGACGAGCTGAGGCCCGACCTCGTCTTCACCCAGGACCTGTGTCAGGTGTGCGCACCGTCGGGAAATGAGCTGAGCAGGGCGCTGCGCGACATGTCGCAGCCGCCCCAGGTGCTATCGCTCACGCCTCGCAATCTGGCGGAGATCGCGGAGAACATTCTCGCGATCGGCGACGCCACGGGCAGAAACGAAGCGGCGCGGAAGCTTGTCGCAGAGAGTCACGACCGAATCCAGAGAGTCGTAGCAGCCGTTGGGGAGTCGCCTCCCCGTTGTGTCACGTTCCTCGAGTGGACCGAGCCGCTCTTCTGCGGCGGTCACTGGGTTCCGGAAATGGTCGCGGCAGCGGGTGGAGAAGACACCCTCGGTCAACCCGGCGCCGATTCGCAGCGAATCACCTGGGACGATGTAGCCGCGTCGGAGCCGGAGATGCTGATCGTGGCGCCGTGCGGTTACGGCTTGAAGGAGGCGATCGAGGTAGCGAAGCGTCTCCCGCGAATCACCGATGCGGAAGTCTACGCCGTGGATGCCAACGCGTACTTCGCGCGTCCTGGCCCCCGTGTCGCGGAGGGCGTGGAGCTGCTCGCGCACCTCTTTCATCCCGATCGATTCGAGTGGCCGCACCAACACCAGCCGTGGACGCGCATCGNNCCTACGGGGAGAGGCAGGCCAGGCGCATCGCTTTTTCCGAAAGGGTTTCACTGAAGGGCGCGTCATAATCATCGAGTCCCCGTTGCCTGTGGCTTCAAAGCTAGCGGGCGAAGGATCTCGAGCTTATCGTCGTTCCGCGCGATGACAATCAGCCTCTGGCCGTTGGGCCCTCTCAGTTCCTTCATGTGCCTCACCTGACCCTNNGGGCCGCGAGATCGACCGACTCGAAATGGCCCATGCCGTTTCCTCGAAGCAAGAGCCCGTAACTCGCATCATAGCGGCCCAGCACCGGCGTGACACCATAGGAGTTTCCTCCAACCAGGAGGTCGGTGAGTCCATCCCCATCGAAATCATCGGCGATCACAGCGTAAATCGGAGCGAATTGCGCCTCGACCGGCAGGGGCGTCAGGTTGAATGTCCCGTTTCCGTTGTTGATCGCTACGGCGCTGGCGAAGTCCTTTGCCTCCAGGACCTTTGCAGACCTGATCTCCGACGCGGGGAAGATGTCTTCGATGCGACTTGCTCCGAAATCCGCGTATGACGTGTACTTGCTCCTAAGCTGTGGGAATAATTGCACGAATTCGTCGCGCCCAGCCAGCGGATAGCCCACTCCATTCTTGTAGAAAGTGAGAACCTGCGCGAGCGTTCCGTTGTGGAAGAAATCGTTGACGTATAGTCGCGCCGGCTCCTTCGGGGTGGCCTTGATGTACGAGTTCAACCCGAGATTGCCGAGTACGAGATCCTTCCGGCCGTCGCCGTTGAGATCGACCGCGGTAACTGTGTTCCACCAGCCATTCGTCTCCGACAATCCCGCGGCGGCGGTTCGATCCACGAAGTGGCCGTTCTCCTGGTGAAAGACCTTAACGGGCATCCATTCTCCGACCACTACCAGATCGAGTTTCCCGTCGTTGTCGTAGTCGATCCACGCCGCCGATGACACCATGCCCACCTCGGACAGGCCAGGGGCCTTTTCGAGAGTGACGTCGGTGAAGTGCCCCGTCCCATCGTTTTGCAGCAGGTGACTGTGTGGCGCGACACCGTACTTTCGACCCTCCACTCTGCTCCCCAGGAACAGATCCGGATAGCCGTCACCATTGAAGTCACCGACGACGACGCACGAGCCGTTCTCGAAGATTGGCGGCAGTGCCGTCGTATCGCGGTGGAAGTTGCCCTTGCCGTCGTTGATGTAGAGGCGGGGCCTTAGCGGCTCGTCATTCCCCGAGAACTCGTTGCCGCCGCTCACGACGAGGAGATCCTGAGAGCCGTCGCCATTCGAATCGAAAAACACGGCGTCGACGTCTTCAGCGAGACTGTCCGCGCGCAACGCGGGCTGGTCGCTGGGGCGGAAGGTCCCATTGCGCTGTTGGATGAACAGCTGCCCGGGCTGCCACTTGGCTCCGCCGATGTAAATGTCGTCGAGGCCGTCGCCGTTCACGTCGCCAACGGCCAGCGCCGGACCCTCGGTGGAGAGGAGGTGCGGCATCAACGGCTCGCGGTTCCAGTCAAAGAAGGTGTTCTCTTCGTGCTTGAAGTCGATCCCGGTTCGCGCCGTCACATCTGCAAACAACGGATGGGACGGAGGTCCGGTGTGGTAATCGTATTTTCCCGCGGCGTCGTGCTGGTTCAGCGTCAGGATGCGGTCCGCCGCCACGTCCGTCAGTACCTGAAAGCGACGGTCAGGCCAGACGACGATCAGAGAATCGGCGCGCAGCGAATTCCCGAGCCCGAAGTGGAGACGAGGATCGACGGACGATTCGAACCCCCGGGTGGGCATCTCCTCCAGCAATTGCGTCGTGCCGTGATTCTTGAGCGCCACCTTGGCGCCGATTCCACCGCTGTTTTTTCCGCTGCCCCGCAGCACGACTTCGAGATACTGGTTCTTGTTGATCTCGCGCGCGTGATTTCTGTAAATGCTCGCCGGCGCGTTGATGTTGTTCACGACCAGGTCGAGCGCGCCCGAGTTGTTCAGGTCGACGTACGCCGCGCCATTGGAGAAGCCAGGCTGCCCCAGCCCCCACGCGTCCGCCATGTTAGTGAACGTCAGATTGCCGTTGTTGTGAAACGCATAGTTGGAGATGGGAATCTGCGGCATCATCTTGAGGAGAGAGAGGTTCTCCCGCGTGATTCCCCGCGCCAGTGACGCCTGCACCGCCTCGTTGCCGACGTAGTTGAGGTAATCCATGTCGTTCGGCCGCCGATAAATGCCGTTCGTGATGAATAGATCCTTGAACCCATCGTTGTCGAGATCGGCGAACAGAGGCGCCCAGCTCCAGTCGGTCGCATATACGCCGGCGAGATAGCCGATCTCGCTGAAGCGCCCGTCACCGCGATTGAGCTGGAGCGTGTTGCGCGCGTACTGCGGATAGTAGCCGGCCTTCACCCTCATGTTGAAGAGGTTGAAGCCCTCGGCGCCGGCCGAGGTATTCAAGATCTTCTGCTGCTCGGGAAGCATGTCGACGACCATGAGGTCGGGCCGCCCGTCATTATTGAAGTCGGCCGCATCGGCGCCCATCGAGAAACGGCTGGTGTGCCCGAGCATCTTCGCGATCGACTCCGTAAACGTTCCGTTGCAGTTGTTGATGTAGACGTAATCGTTTTCCTGAAAATCGTTGCCGACGAAGATGTCCGGGCACCCATCGAGATTGAGATCACTGACTGCTACGCCGAGACCATAGGCCTCGAGCCCGCCGTAGATCCCGGCCTGCTCACTCACATCAGTGAAGTGGCCGCCGTCGTTCCGATACAGACGGTCGCCTGTGCTCGGGATTCGCACGTTCCGCTGCGGCCTCTGGCTAATGCCGCGCTGGGTGTCAGTCGCATGATTGAGCAGGAACATGTCCAGATCCCCGTCGCCGTCGTAGTCGAAAAAGACCGCTTGCGTCGAATAGCCCGAGAACGAGAGCCCGTACTCCGCCGTTCTGTCGGTGAATGTGCCGTCACCGTTGTTGATGTAGAGCACGTTGTGTCCGTGCTGGCCCAGATAGTTTACCGCGGACACGTAGATGTCGAGCAACCCGTCCCCATTTACGTCAGCCATCGTAACCCCTGATTTCCAACCGGGCGGTCCAGCTACACCCGCTTTATCGGTGACGTCCTCGAACTTGTAGTTGCCCTTGTTGATGTAGAGCCGGTTGGGGCCGAGGTTTGACGAGAAGTAGAGGTCAGGCAGGCCATCGCCATTGACGTCACCGACGGCGACGCCGCCACCGTTGTAGTAGTAGAGGAAGTTCAGGATGTTGAAGTCAGGTTTCTCCGGCAGGTTGTTGGCGAATGTGACGCCAGTAGTGCTCGGCGACAACAGCTCGAAAAGCGGCTCGGGAGTCTTCGTCCGGCTGCAGGCAGAGAGCGCAGCGACGCTCGCGCCCAGAAACAGCGCAGCCGCCCGCCCGATGATGCTATCCGCCGTAGATGAGTGCAGAATGCCGAATCGCGTCAAAAAAGGGGCACGGCTAATGCAGCCTCGTCGTACTACTTCTTCTGGCCTCGTTCCCAGGAGTCTTTATGCCGTTTTCCTCGCCACGTCCGTTGCTCTCTTGCGGTCTCCTCGTTGCGCTCATGTCCGCATGCGCTTCCGCCAATTCAGCGGATACCGGGAGAGCTCCGCCTGACCGGCCCCTGCCGCCACCGAACCAGGGAACAATGGTAACGGCGGACGACATCGACCACAGCACCACTGTCGACCCGATCGAGCGGGCTCTGGCCGCGCGCGTGCCGGGTGTAATCATCACGCACGCGGCGGACGGCGGACTCGCCATCCGCATACGTGGGCAGACCACGTTTAACGGAGAAACCGAACCGTTGTACGTGATCGACGGCCTGCCGGTCCAGTCCGGTCCGGGGGGAAGTCTGACAGGAATCAATCCCAAGGACATCGCTTCGATCGAAGTGCTCAAGGATGCATCAGCCACGGCGTTCTACGGAGTGCGGGGATCGAACGGCGTAATCGTGATAAAAACCAAGCACGCGCCGGATCAGTGACCTGAAAGATTGGCCAGCCGCCCTGTCGTCCGGAAGATGAGAGGACGATCATTGTTCCGCGTCACCACGTATCTGTCACCGTTCGGCGTGCGTACACGCTCGATGTCGCGCGCCTGTCCGGGAACGAAGAACCCGCTCTCCAACGCGCGCACCGGGGTGAAATGCCCCTTTCCGTCTCCGCGCAAATAGAGCCCATAACTGGCCTCCATCTTTCCGATCTCGGGCTTGACGCCGTCGAAATTTCCGGCGAGCAGCAAATCGACCTTTCCATCTCCGTCAAAATCCTTGGCCAGGATGCCGTAGACGGGCGCGACCTGAGCCTCGAGCGGCAGCGGGATCATCGTGAAGCTGCCGTCGCCGTTATTCCTGACCAGGGTCGTTGCAAACGTGTACGCTTTTTTTACGACGGCGTCTTCGAGATCCTTTTTGGGGATCACATCCGTTACGGCCTGCTTCGCGTAGTCCTTGTAAGTGAGGTAGCGATCCTTGAGGTATGTCAGCGACCGTATCAGGTCGTCGCGCAACTCCAGCGGGTACTCAACGCCACTGTGATAGTACGAGACGATCTGCTGTGCGAATCCTGTGTGCGCGAAATCCTTGACGTACATGGACACCGGCTCTTTCGGTGTCGCCTTCAGGCGTGTGTTGAGGCCCAGGTTTCCCACTATGAAATCCACGCGGCCGTTACCCGTGAAATCTCCCGCGATGATGCGGTTCCACCAGCCGTTGCTGTTCTCGAGACCGGGGATCTTCATCTTTTCGAGACGTCCGTTGCCCATGTTCTTGAAGATGGTGATCGGCATCCACTCGCCGACGATGACCAGGTCCAGCTTCCCATCCCCGTCGACATCTTTCCACATCGCGTCGGTAACCATGCCGACGTGCGAGAGTCCCGGTGCCAGTTTGTCGGTGACTTCGGCGAAGTGGCCCTTGCCATCGTTCTTGAGCAGAACGCTCTGCGGATCGATGCCGTAGCGTCCGGGAACCGAGCGGCCGCCGACGAAGAGGTCGATGGTGCCGTTGCCGTCGTAATCGGCTGCTGCCGCGCGCGATCCGCTCAGGTACAACGGCGGCAGAGCGCCCACCGCTTTCCTGAAGTTGCCCTTGCCGTCGTTCAGATAGAGCCGGTCTTCTAGCGCCGGCGCCATATCCGAGAACTCCGTCCCGCCCGTGACTACGTAGAGATCAGGAAAACCGTCGCCATTCGCGTCGAAGAACACGCCGCTGATGTCCTCCGAGATCTTGTCCTGCTCGAGAAGCTTCTCGTTCGTGCTGACGAACGACCCGTCTTTCTGTTGAATGAGGATCTTGCTAGGCTGATCCTTCGCGCCGCCGATGAAGATGTCGGCCAGTCCGTCGCCGTTGACATCGGCAACGGCTATGTCGGGACCTTCGGTCGAGAGCATCTTGGGCATCAGTCGCTCACGGTCGAAATCGACGAAATCGTTCTCGTGGTGCACGAAGTCGAGTGCGGTCTGCCGCGTGACGTCGTTGAAGAGCGGTGTGACCGGCCTGGGTAACTCCGGCTTCGCGACGGTTGATCCTGATTGCTTGATCGTGAGACGCTGATTCGCCGCGACATTTTTCAGCAAGCTCTGCCGCCCGTCGGGCCAGGCGACCGTCACCGTGTTGACAGTATCGCTGTGGCCGAGTCCAAACGTCAGCACGTAATCCACGCTCGACTGAAAGCCGCGCGTCGGACTGACCTCCTGATACTGCGTCTGCTTCCCGACCTTGAGCGTGACATTCGCACCTACGGCGAGCCGGTTGTGGCCTTCTCCATCGAGCTTCACCTGTAAGTAGTTATTCTTGGTGAGCGTGCGCGCGTTGTTGCGGTAGACGAACGCGGTGTCGTTCTCGTTATTCACGATCAGATCGAGCGCACCGTCTCCGTCCAGGTCCGCGTAGGCCGTGCCATTCGCGAAGCTCGGAGTATCGAGGCCCCAGCTTGCGCTCTCATTGGTGAATGTCAGATCGCCATTGTTCCGGAATGCGTAGTGCGAGAGCTTCGTAGAGCCCATGGCGTCGGTGAGCTTCTTGTAGTCGACGCGGCCGCCCTTGGTCATCGACGTCATGGTCTGATCATTTGCGAGGAAAGCGACGTAGTCCTGCGACGTCACGTCCTTGGCGATGCCGTTTGTGACGTAAATGTCCTTGTTGCCATCGAGATCCAAGTCGGCGATGAGCGCGCTCCAGCTCCAATCGGTGCGCGCCACGCCGGCTATCTGGCCGATGTCGCTGAACGTAGCGTTGCCGTTATTGAGCTGGAGCATGTTGCGCATGAACTGGTAGTGAAAGCCGTTCTTCACCTTCGCCTGGTAGACATCCCAGCCCTCGAACGCTGACGTCGTTCGGAGCCTGTACTCGTCATCCGGAAGCATGTCGGTGGTATAGATGTCCGGCCAGCCGTCGTTGTTGATGTCCGCGATGTCGAGACCCATCGAGAAGTAGCTGCTGTATGGCATCTCCTTGGGCAGCTCCTCGGTAAACGTCCCATCGTGGTTGTTGATATAGAGGTAGTCGCGCTCGAAGAAATCGTTCGATACGTAGATGTCGGGCCAGCCGTCGCGATTCAAGTCACTCACGACCACACCCAGTCCAAACGCGATCTCGCTCCCGTAGATGCCGGCCTTCTCACTCACATCGGTGAAGTGGCCATTCCCGTCGTTGTGATAGAGCTTGTGTCCGCCGAGCTTGTCGCGGACGTTCCGGATGTTGCGCAGGCCGAAGCTGGCAACTGAGCGGAACGAATTGTTGACGAGATACATGTCCAGCCATCCGTCGTGGTCGTAATCGAGGAACGCGGCCTGGGTCGAGTAGCCTTCGTCGGCAAGCCCGTACTCCTTGGCCATCTCCTTGAACGTTGGAACGCCGTTCTTGTCGAGACCCTGATTTATGTAAAGCTCGTTCGCTCTCTTCTCACCGGCGATGTTTCCGGCGTAGCAGATATAGATGTCGAGCAGACCGTCGCCGTTCACGTCGGCGAAGGTGACGCCCGTCGCCCAATCGCCCTTGCCTCCTACGCCGGCCTCTTCGGTTATGTCCCGAAAGCGGAAGTGACCCTCATTCAAGTAGAGGTGGTTGCCATGGAGGTTCGAGGTGAGCATGACCTCGGGCAGACCATCTCCAGTGAGGTCGCCCGTCGCCACACCGCCGCCGTTATAGAAGTTGCGGTAGGTGAAGACGTTCAGCTCGCGTGTGTCCTCGACGCGATTCTCAAACCTGATTCCGGTGTAGCTGGGAGGCAGCAGCGTGAAGAGATGACCGTCGACGGGCGGGGCCTTGGCCGTAGAAGCCGTTTCCCTCGAATCGTGCGATGGTGAGCAGCCGGCGATGAGGCACAGCGCGGAAAGCAGATAGCGAAGCCTTGGCCTCAACGCCTTGTTCATGACATTGACCACAATCACCGCTAGGGTTATCTAACGACGCGTACTCGGCGCTGGGGCCGCGGGACAGAGGAGAGAAAGGGGTTAGTTGCACCATGGCCTGCCCCCAACGTGGGAGCAGGCCATGGTGAAAATTCAGGAACTACGGAATCAGTATCCGGGATTCTGCTTGAGCAGCGGGTTGGTCTCGAGCTGCGTCTGCGGGATCGGCATCAGGATCTTATATGCCCCGATCGGACCCGGTCCGTTAGGAAATTTGTAGCCAAAATCCGGTGCGCAGCAGTACGACTGAGTATATGTCCCCCTGCGAATCAGATCCGTTCTGCGCTTGCCCTCGCCGATGAGCTCAAAGAGGCGCTCCTTAAGAATCGTGTCCCGCATGGCCGCCTGCGGAATCGTCGTTGGGATGGGCTTGGCCGCCGTCGGGAATGCCCGCGCGCGCGTCGTCGTATTGATCAACGTCGCCGCTCCACCAGGATCGCCGAGCTCGTTCATTGCCTCAGCCCTGATCAGAAATATCTCGGCGAGCCGGAAGTACCCGTAGTCGTTACCGGCGTCTACCCCAACGTGATTGGGATCGTACGGCCATTTCGTCATGCGGATTCCGGCCCCTTCGCCTGTTGACCCGTTCGTTATATTGGCGCCAATGGTATCACTGAAGACGAGCGGGGTTGTTCCATCAAGTAATTTCACAGGCTGGCCGGTAGCCAGGTTGACCCCCTGTCCGGTCAGGAAGATCTGCCGGCGAATGTCGGTTGTATCGAACGCATGGTAGGTCTCCGCGAGTGTCGCGAAGCCGTTCCAGGGTGAGGGCGTATACTGGTTATAGCCCAGCAGTGTCATCAGGTAGTTGTTGCCGAGACCAGCCACAGCCGCGAACTTCAGCGTCATGATGATCTCAGTCGAGCTGTAGTTGTCCGCGGTGAAGTTTTTCCGCCATCCACACCCGGGAGTCGGAGTACAACCCGTTGACGCATCCGTTTCAAGGGAGTAATTACCGGAGTTGATGATCTTATCCGCCTCGGTGATTGCGTCCTGCCAGCGAGCCGCTCCGGGCGCCAATCCAGTAGCGGACACTGTGCCGGTGAATACCTGCGCGTTCAGATACATGCTTGCAAGGATGGCATCGACCGCACCTTGCGTCATCCGGCCATTCATGGCCGCCGGCCAGGTTGCGGGCAGATCTGGCCGCGCCGCGATCAACTCTGACTCAATGAACCTGAAGACAGAATCGCGAGTGTCCTGCGGTCGAGCCTTGATCTCGACGTCTGTGACGATTGGCACACCGCCGAACATGTCCATCAGCATGTAGTAGTAGAACGCTCGCAGGGTTCGGAGCTCCGCGACGACCGTAGCCTTGCTCGCGAACGTCACGTTGCCCATCGCGTTGAGCACGACGTTGGCACGCGCGACACCGGTGAAGAGATCGTTCCACGCTGGATTGATGAGGCCACCCGTGCCCGTGGTGGTCGGCGTAAACGTCTGCTGGTGGATGTCCAGCCACTGGCCGTTGTCATACCAGTTCTGGCCGCGAACGGGCACGACCATCTCGTCGGTGCTTATCTCGCTGGTCTCGTAGTAGTTGCTGCTGGCGCCCGACGCGCGCAGCTGCGCGTAGACGGAGGCGAGCCCACCGATCGCCTGGGTCTCGTTCTGGTAGAAATTTTCCGGAGTAATCGAGCTGGACGGAACTTCCGTCAGATCGGTGCAAGCCGGTGCCAGAGCCAGCACCGCGATGACAGCTGCAGCTCCGAAGGATTTCGTCATCATTGGTTTTCTAGAACGCAACACGTAGACCTCCCGTGATCGTACGAGGACGCGGATAATGCAAGTAATCTATACCACGCGTTGCCAGACCGGCGCTGGTGAATACTTCCGGATCGTAGCCCGTGTAGCCCGTAAAGAGAAGAAGGTTGTCCCCCGAAAGATAAACGCGGGAATTCCTGGCCGTTCCGGTGAATCTCGGTAGGTCAAACGTGTACCCGATAGTGACGTTCTGCAAACGGGTGAACGACCCATCTTCGATCCAGCGGGATGAGTAAATGGCCGGCTGATCTATGCCGATCGGATCAGTCAGGGCCGAGATCAGGAAATTCTTGTCCGTCAGTGCGTTGCCCTTTGTAGAATAGACGAGGGCGGTGTTGTTGAAGACCTTTTGGCCCGCTTCACGATTGATCAGGAAGCTGAGATCGAATTTGCCCATGGTGCCCGAACCGTGGAAACCAAGGGTGTAGTTCGGATTGGCGTTCCCGAGGACGACGAAATCGTCGCCCTGAGGGTTGGTAGTGGTCCCGGTGAGTACCCGACTCGTAACCTTGCCAGTCGCGTCACGGGTGACCACGTAATGGTTGAACAGCTGCTGCCCCGCCGCGTTGACGCTATTGAATTGAGGTCCGAAAAACGTTCCGAGCGGCTCGCCGGGAATGATTATCTCGGAGTTCTGGCCGGACTGTCCTTGTCCGCTCACCGTGCCCTCGGACAGGGACAAGTACGGGCCGAGGTCGACGACCTTGTTGCTGTTGTGAGCGAAGACGATTCCAGCCGTCCAGTTGTTGCTCGGACGGTTGAGAACCTGTCCATCGAGCGAGAACTCGATTCCCTTGTTCTGAATTCGTCCTACGTTCTCCAGACGTGTGCTGGCAACCGCCGGCTGCGGCACGTTTACCGTGAGAAGCAGGTCCTGAGTCTTCTTCACGTAGTACTCCAGGCTGCCCGTGAACCGGTTGTTGAGGAAGCCGTAGTCGAGCGCGATGTTGTTCTCAGCAGTCGACTCCCACTTGAGGTTCGGGTTCGGGTTCGAGACCGGCGAGAAACCGGTGACTGGGGTTTCTCCGAAGACATAGCGCGAGCCCCCATCCGCAGACAACAGAATGAGCGACGCATAGGGAGGCGCGCCCGGATTCCCGACTCTGCCATATCCTGCCCGGAGACGAAGCTCCGAGAATGGTCCCGTGCGCATGAACGATTCCTGACTGAGGCGCCAGGATCCGGAGATTGCCGGGAACACAGCCCATTTATTTCCTATTCCGAAGGTCGACGATCCATCTTTTCGGAGCACGCCCGTCAGGAAGTACTTGTCGTTGAGACTGGCGTTGGCCCTGCCGAAAAATGATACGAGACGGCTCTCCGAGTTGCTGGAGAAGGGCGGGACGAGCACCGCACCGCTACTCAGACTGTTGAAGCCCAGTGCATCGGTCAGGAAGCTCTGAGATTGAGCACCGAACTCGTTGAAGATCTAGTCTTCGTACTCGTAGCCACCGACCAGCTCGAAATCACGGCCAGTGACGAACGTTGGATGGAAGGTGAGGAGAGTCTGGAGGGTCTTCGTGGTGTTGTCGCGGTTCGTCCGTTGGGCGAGCCCACCGAACTGCGCGCCAACCGGACTGGCGCCGGGCAAATAGTCGTTGCGGTCGCCTGCGACGCGGTCCGCGCCAATATTTATCCGGGCAGTAAGACTCGACAAGATGTCGTAGTCTGCCGAGAGGTTGCCGAGGATCCGGTCATCGGTGCCCTTGGACTGGACCTGGTTCGCCAACGCCACCGGATTGTCTAGCGCCTGCGTGCCGGGGCCGGTCTCGTAGTACCGGGTTCCCGACGCGTCAGTTAGCGTGATCGGGTGTGTCGGGTTGTAGTACACGGTGTTGATGAACACGCCGCCCTGGAACCCGCCGGTGTTCTCGTACGGCAGGAAATCGTTGATGACGTGAGAACCGGTCAGGTTGAGACCGAGGCGGAGGCGTCCATCGAGCGCTTGATGCGTTCCGTTCAGCCGCGCCTGATAGCGTCGGAACCCGTTGTTGATGACGATGCCCTGTTGATCGAGGTAGTTCACCGAGGCACGGTATTGCGTGGCGGAGGATCCACCCGAGAAGGAAAGGTTCTGGTTGACCGTCGGAGCGCTGCGGGTGATAGCGTGCTCCCAATCGGTGTTCGCCGTATCTTCCGCCGCGAGACGCGAAGCTGGCATAGCACCAAGGGCGATCTCCGCCTTGATGAAGTCGCGGTACTGGTTGCCGTCGAGAAGGCCCAGATATTTTCTGGGCGATGCCATGCCGGCCTGGACCTCGTACTCCATGCTCGGGCCGCCGACGCCCTTCTTCGTCTCGATCAGAACCACGCCATTGGCTGCGCGGCTTCCGTAGATCGCCGTTGCGGCAGCGTCTTTCAGAATGGAGATCGACTGGATGTCTGAGGGGTTGAGCATATTCATCGGGTTGCGCGGTAGGGCTGGCGCTGCCTGTACGCCGACACCCGCATTTTCGGCGTCGACGTTATTGATCGGGATTCCGTCGATCACGTAGAGTGGCTCGTTGCTGGCACTGATCGAAGTGCCGCCACGAATGAGAATCTGCGCGCCGGTGCCAGGGTCACCGCTGTTCTGGGTGATTTGCACACCAGCCGCCCGTCCCTCGATCATGTTGGTGACGTTGGGCTGGACGCCGACGGCGGCCTGCGTGGCGTCAATCGTCGAGACAGATCCGGTAACCGCGAGCCGGCGTTGCGTGCCATAGCCGGTCGTCACGACTTCCTCGAGGATCGCTACTCGCCGCTCGAGCGCGAACGAGACTGAGGCGGTTCCACCAGCGGGAACGGTGACGGTTGCTATCGGAGAGCTGAATCCGATTCGGCGTGCGCGTACGGAGTGAATCCCAGCGGGAACGCCGCCGATGACGAAGCTGCCGTCGGCCTGGGTGACGGCGCCGAGCCGGGTGCCTTGGACCACGACGCTCACGTCAGGAAGCGGCTGTTGCGTCAGACTATCGACGACGCGTCCAGCGATGTTGCCTGTGGGAATTTGCGCTCCAAGTCGGACGGTACAGAGCAGTCCAAATACGAGCGCGAGAGAGAGACGACGGACAACGGCCATACGGAAGTCCTCCACAGGGTGGTGAGTGGAACACCTCTCCTTGCCAGGGAGAGGGATGTGCGCAGGTGATCGAGCTATCCCGTACCGGCCCGATCATTTGCCCAACATTCTAATTGCGTCGGCATTAATGCGGGTCCCGCCTCGAAATGTCAAGAACAATGTCGCGTCAGGTATCGTCAGCCGGGCGCCAGGTGGGGCTTGGCGAGCCGACTCCAGATCGTCGGCCGGGCTGGGCGGAAAGCAAGAGAACGAGTTTCGTGAGCGGGCAAGGTTGGTAGCTCACAACTCGTTCCGTTGCTGTTCCAGAATTGTCAGCCTGGGACCCCGCAACCGATCATTGCGCCGCCCACGAGGCAATCATAGAATGTGCCCCTAGGAGGAAACCAATAACATGAAGCCGATGTACCTCGACGCTGTCGAGAAGCACGAGGCAGTTGAGCCGCACGCGACCATGTTCAGTCAGATGCGCGCTGCCGGGATTCCGATCCCCCAAATCCTGCATCTGTTCGCGTTCAAGCCCGAGCGAACCCAGTACTTGGCGGTCTTCACTCAGGGAGTGATGCGCGGCCCGTCGCCGTTGCCGCCCTGGCAGCGCGAGCTCATCGCGGCCTTTACTTCGAAGCTCAATCAGTGCCTGTTCTGAATTGGCTCCCACGCCGCGGTCGCGGCGGAGTTGCACGGGGATCGCGCTCTGATACAGAGTGTCCTGAATGATCTCGACAGCGCGCCGATCGCCGACAAGGACCGGACGCTTTACGCCTTCATCAAGAAAATGGTCCGTGACTCCACTTCCATTGGGCAGGAAGACGTGGATGTGGCGCGCAAGGCTGGTTGGTCCGATGAGGCGCTCTACGACGCGATAACGGTCTGCTCGCTCTTTCAGTTCTACAACAACTGGATCGATGCGACGGGAGTCGCGGACATGCCCGCGCTTGGCTACGAGATGTCCGGGCACCGACTGGCTACTCAGGGCTATGCATCCGAGCCCGCGCCGAAACGTCGCGCGGCAGTCAAGTCGTTGAAGAGCTCGTCTAAACCCAAGCGGAAGAAGGCGGCAACTCCGAAGAGATCGAGGCGATCGAAGAGATCTTAGCCGGTACGGCGGACGGGATCCTCTTCGCCTTCCCTCTGGGCTCAGTGCGACGCCAATCATCGGTGTCGCGCCTCTTTGCACCCGCTCGAGTTCGGTCGCAATCCGTCAACTCGCCCCCGCGCCCGAACTCTCCCGCGCACTTTGCGCGGGAGCGCGCCGAGCGAAGCTCGGCTGCCCCGTGTCTCCCGGGGGACGAAGCGCGCACTCATGTGGCGCGGAGCGCCGCTGCAGTTGCGGATCTATGCAGGGAGGCGAGGGTGTCCTCGCAGGCGACGACCCACGAGCGACAATCGGTGTGCTTACGTCACCTCCGAGCGACGGGTGCTCAGCTCCGCACCGATTCGCTCGGGCCACTAACGAGCGAGAGCCCGGAGCCGGCGAGGGCACCCGCGCCGACCACATACAGAGATGCAAGCCGCAGCGACGCGCTCCAAGCGCCCGTGAAAGTGGACTAGTTCCCCTTCAACCCACGCTCCTCGAGCAGTGCGTCAACATTCGGATCGCGCCCTCGAAAATTCCTGTACAACGTCGCCGCGTCTTCAGTGCCACCTCTCGACAAGACCATATCCCGGAACCGCGCGCCGTTTGCCCGCGTCAGTCCGCCGTGCTCCTTGAACCACGCGTACGCGTCGTCATCGAGCACCTCGCTCCAGGTGTACGCGTAGTAGCCGGCCGAGTAGCCCCCATCCCAGATGTGCGAGAAGTAGGTGCTGCGATAGCGCGGAGGAACTTCGGGCACCGCCACGTTGAATCGCTTGAGAGATGCGGCCTCGAATGAGTCGACATCGTTGGGCGCGGCGCCCGGCGGCAGCGTGTGCCACGCGAAATCCAGCAGCGAAGCTTCCAGGAGCTCGGTAAAGGCGAAGCCCTGATTGAAGGTGCCCGACTGCTTGATCTTGTCCACGAGCGCCTGCGGCATCGTCGCGCCGGTCTGATACTGTTTCGCGTAGTTGGCGAACACCGTCGGCTCGAGCGCCCAGTGCTCATTGAACTGCGACGGGAACTCGACGAAATCACGCGCGGTGGCGGTGCCAGACAGGCTCGGATACTGCTCGTCGGCGAAGAAGCCGTGCAGCGCATGGCCGAANNGTCGTCGAACGTGAGCAGCGCCGGCTGGCCTGGTGCTGGTTTCGTGAAGTTCGCGACGTTGAACACCACCGGCTTCCACCCGGTGAGGCGCGACTGATCGACAAACTGATCCATCCACGCACCGCCGCTCTTGTTGTCGCGCTTGAAGTANNTCGTGCCTCTCCTTGAACGTAAGGCCGTACAACTTGTTCGCGGCGTAGAAAACGCCGTTCTGCAGCACGTTGTTCAGCTCGAAGTACGGCATGATCTGCGATTCATCCAGATCGTATTTGGCCTTCCTCACCTGCTCTGAGTAGTACTGCCAGTCCCACGGCTGCAGCTTGAAGCCTCCGCCCTGGGCGTCGATCAACTTCTGCATGTCGGTTGCTTCCACGCGCGCTCTCGCAGTGGCTGGAGGAGCAAGATCTGTAAGTAGCTTGATCGCGTTCTCCGGAGTCTTGGCCCCCTGAGTCGCCAGGGCGTACGCCGCCCAGGTCGGATAGCCGAGCAGCTGCGCCCGCTCCGCGCGCAGCTCCGCCATGCGACGAATGGTGCCCTTCGTGTCGTTGCTATCGCCGCGCGAAGTGCGGAGCGTCGATTGCTCGAACAGCTTCTGACGAACAGCGCGGTTCTTGAGCTCCGCCTGCGCCGGCTGCTGGGTGGTGTTGCGAAGCGGAAGAACCCACTTGCCCGCAAGTCCACGCCCCTTCGCCGCCTCGGCCGCCGTGTTGATCTCGGCGGCGGTGAGTCCGTCGAGCTGCGAAACGTTATCGACGACGAGCGCTCCTACCTTGGTTCCCGCGAGGAGCTTGTTGGAAAAATCGGTGGAGAGCTTCGACAGCTCCTGGTTGATCGCGCGCATGCGGACCTTGTCCGCCTCGGAGAGCTGCGCGCCCGCGCGCACGAAGTCACGGTTGTAGCGCTCGACCAAAGCCTTCTGCTCGCTCGAGAGACTGCCCGACTCCCGCTGGTCGTATACGCTCTTCACTCTGCGATACAGCTGATCGTTGAGGTAGATCGCATCGTTGTGCGCCGCGAGCTTGGGCGCCTCGACTTCCTGCACCTTCTGCAGCGTGTCATTGGTATTGGCTCCGATGACGCCGAAGAACGCTTTCGACACGCGCGTGAGTAGCGCACCCGATTTCTCCATCGCCACAATGGTGTTGTCGAACGTCGGCGCCTCGGTCTGCTTCGCGATCGCATCGATCTCGGCCAGCTGCTGCCGCATTCCCTCTTCGAGAGCGGGCTGGTAATGCTCGTTGCGGATCAGGTCGAATCGAGGCGCATGATACGGTAGCGTGCTCTCGACGAAGAACGGATTGCTCCCCACGGCTGCGGGCGCGGAAGAGATTCGCGATCTAATAGCCGCCGGCACGCACGCGCTCTCCAGGCCCACGACAGATAGCAGAGCCCAGAGGGCAAGACGATGTCTAATGAGGTGTTTCATCGAAGTACCGGAAAGGAAGATGTCGCTCGTAACGGAAGAAGATTGCGCAGTCTCGAAAGTTGTCGTTGCGGTACGGCGGATTCCAGAGGGCAGGGTTCGTTGGATCGCTGGCCGGAGCCTGGAGGGTCGGCCCACCATGACTTCGTATTCTGTTCCAACGTATTCGTTCCAACGTATTCTATAGTAGACCATGTACCCGACTTCTTTCCTCAATGCCTGCGCGTTCGCACTGGCCCTCCTCGCGATTCCCCTGGACCTCGGTGCCCAGGTAGTCGCGAAAAATCCTGTCGCACCCGCTGAATCCACCAAGGATTCGACAGCCCGAGATCCGCACGCGGTTCAACCGGAGCGGCCGACGGTCGCAACCCACGCCGGAACCGTGGCGCGGGGGTTTCTGGAGCTGGAGGAAGGGGGCGAATGGGACAAGGCCTCGGATGGAACTCGAACATTCCTTGCGCCCACGAATCTCAAAATCGGCCTCGGCTCACGGACGCAGCTGAATCTTCTCCTCAACATCATATCGGACCGCGCACTCGGGGGCGGTTTTTTCGCGGCGGGCGATATCACGGTTGGAGTCAAGTTCCGCATTGCCGACGATGCCCCCATACTCGGAGACTTAGCCCTTCTGCCGGCGATCAAGCTGCCGACAGCATCACAGAGCGGAGCCGGCACCGGAACCACGGATTTTTCGCTGCTGCTGATCTCGAGCCATCAGCTGGGGCCGGTCGCGATGGATCTGAACATCGGTCAGACGCGGAGAGGCGGGGACGGAACATCGACGCCGAAGAGGGCCAGTGTCTGGACCGCGTCGTTCGGATTCCCGGTGAGCGGCCCACTCGGAGCAGCCGTCGAGTTGTTTGGCTATCCGCGCACCACCGGGCCAGTCGGCGCCAAAGGAATCGCCGCTTTGCTCATCGGTCCGACTTACCTCGTACGCGAGTGGCTCGCACTCGATGCCGGCATCATCGCGCCGCTAACAGGGCCTCAGCCCAAGGCAGCCTACACGGGGTTTGTCTGGAACTTCGGCTGCGTCGTGCCGGGAAGGTTTTGCCGCAGGCAGTCTTCTTTTTCTTTTAGGTAGTAGTTATCTGGGGGTCGTCCCCGATCTCGAGAGAGTACCCCTTCCACGGGCGTCGTCCAGCCAGCCGGGTCCCCGTGTAGTACTCGTCGATGACGGTACTCACGACCATATCGGAAATCTTCCTTCTCTCCGATAAGTCGACGCTCGAATCGGTGTCCGCCGCAACCGTCATATGCGACAGCCCGCACAGATTCTTGATCGTGACGATCACACTTTCCGGCGGCCGCCCTTCCTTCTTGAGATTGCGCACGAGAACACGAACCGTGGCATTCAGGTCTTCGGGCGACGCGGCACCTTCGATCGCGCGGTCGAACGCACTGCGGACGTCGTCTTCCATTTTATTTGGCATTTCGAGTCTCATGTGATCTTCAGTCGAGAAATCGCTACTGCTCTCGGGTGCTCATCGGACGACAAACCGCTTTGGATCTCCGCGCGAGGCATGCGTGACTCAATGTTTGACGCCCCGAATCGTCGTTCGTTAAACGCGGACCCTGGAGACGCTGAGCTCTCGCCCGAACTCCGCGCTGAATTCGCGAATTACTGTCGAGCATGAACACTGCGTCCGCGGGCACTCGACGAATTACTGTCGAGCGTAAACGCTGAGTCCGCGATCGCTCGACCTTATGCTGAGCGTGTCCCCGCTCTGCGTCGCACCAACTGCTCCGATGATGAGATCACCATTCGTCGTGTTCCAGTAGCCGAGGTTGTAGACGGTGTCGGCGGTGGCGGGAGGAATGTTCCCGGTGAAAAATCTCTCGACCGTGAACATCGCGTACGTGTGATTGGCGCGAAGCACAATGTCCTCGCTGGCTATCTGCTGGTTGTAGTGCGCCGATATGATCACGGCGGGGATCGCAACACCATTCACACCGACCAGTTGCCAGATCCCTGCTGGTCCCGCAGCCGACGGAACCGTGGGAGCGGTGCTGCATCCGAGTCCCACAAGCAAACACGAGCTCAACCATCCCAGCTGCTTCACGGTGCGCTGCAAAGACTGAGATCCCGTCATTCAGTTGGCTCGTGCGCCTGTAGGAACTCGGATCAGCCTCCCCTCACGTACCAGTGTAGCACCCGTGCAGAATTGGACGAGTGGGGAGACGCGATCTTAGCGGTTTCTTAATGCCGAGGCGCGAATTCCATCCCTACCTTAACACTCATACGATCGGCTTCCCTAGAGTGTTGACGTGGATACTTCGCTCGTCCTCCGCACCACCAGCATTGCCGAACGCGCGAACGACTTCTACAGTTCATCTGTCACTCTCGGACTGCCTGGATGCTCGTTGGCGCCAATCGCCTTCAACCTCGGAATGACGCTCAACCTGCCGCCGGAAACGGCTTTATGAGCGTCACGACTGAGCATTATCGACTGCTCGTCATCGAAGACGAAGTGGATATCAGGCGTGCTGTGAGCGCCGCGCTTCGCGATCATCACCCGGCCATCATCGAAGCGTCCACCGGAGCGGCCGGTGTCGGCGCGGTCGACAGCTCGCGCCCTGACCTGATCATTCTGGATCTCGGGCTTCCAGACATCGATGGAATCGATGTGTGCAAGCGCATCAGGGCGACTACGGCGGCGCCCATCATCGTGCTGACCGCGCGGCACGGCGAATCGGACACCGTCGCGCTGCTCAACGCCGGTGCGGACGATTACATCACCAAGCCGTTCTCGACCCAGGAGCTCGCTGCACGCGTCTCGGCGCAGCTGCGCCGATCGCGCGCACCACGCTCGCGGTACGGCGTGATCCTGGCCGACGGACTGTCGATCGACCTTCACCGCCGCCAGGCGTCGCGCGACGACGTCGTGATACGTCTCACGCCAATAGAGTGGGAGCTGCTGTCAGTGCTCGTTTCCGATCCGGGCCGGGTGTTCACACACCAACAGATCTTCGCGGCGGTCTGGAAGCGCTCATTCGGTGACGCGCGACTATACCTGCGCGTTCACGTGACCAACCTTCGCCGCAAGATCGAGCTGAATCCCGCCGATCCGCGGCTCGTTATCACCGAACCGGGTGTCGGCTATCGCTTCATTCTGACGCCGTGACGTCGAGGACGGTCAGGTACACCGACTGGGCCCTCTGGCTCGTCATTCTGGTCCTGTCGACGTTCGTCATGCGAGGCGCGAGGCCAAACATCGAGCAAGCCCACGCCGCGTTCGTGTATATCCTCATCGTGCTCGGCGCCACCGCTGGTGGCGAGCGATGGCTAGGAATCTTCGTCGCCTTCCTCGGCTTCTTCGCGATCAATTATTTCTTCCAGCCGCCATTCGACACGCTCACCGTAAATGAGCCGCTCGATGTGCTGGCGTTGATTTCGTATTTGTCTACCGCGCTCGTGGCGAATTACCTGCTCGCGAGGGCGCGCGCAGAGGCCGAGCGCGCGCGCAGGCACGCCGAGGAGATCGAGGCACTGTCAGCGGAGGTGCGGCATGCCGAAGCGCTGAGAGAAGCGAGCCGTCTCAAGGACATTCTGCTGGCGTCGGTGTCACACGATCTGAGGACGCCGCTGACGGCGATACGCGCGCTGGCGCAGGACATTGCGGCCGATGGCTCCAACGCGCACGGACACGCCGAGATCATCGTCGGGCAAGCGGACAGGCTCGGCAAGATGGTGGCTGACGTGCTCGATCTCTCGCGACTCAAGGCCGGCGCGTTCACGATGAACGCGGAGGGGTNNCGTTCACGATGAACGCGGAGGTGAACACGGCCGAGGATCTGCTGGGCGCGACGATTCGCCAGTTCTCGGGAGTGCCCGATGCAAAACGCATCGAGACGGTGATCGACTATTCCCGGCCGGCGCTGCTTGGAACTTTCGATTTCGTGCAGTCGCTGCGCGTGATGACGAATCTCGTCGACAACGCTCTGCGCTGCTCGCGCGATGCCCCCGTCATCATCACGGTGACTCAGACGAACGGTGCGCTGACTTTCCAGATCGCGGATCGCGGCCCTGGCGTTCCGATGTCGGAGCGGGAGCGGATATTCGAGTCCTTCTATCGGCCGAATGGCGCGAGGGCTGATTCGGGTGCGTCGGGTCTCGGGCTCTCGATCGCGCGCCAGCTCGCGGTGGCGCAGGGGGGTGGTGTCAGCTACGCCGACAGGNNCGGGGGGCGGGAGCATCTTCAAATTTGAGATTCCGGCGGCCAAACTCGAACCGCTCACTTAGCGTGCGACTATTCGCACCCACAACCTGACTCTTCTCGCCAGTTGCATCTAAAGTTGAGCGCGGACCCAATAACAAATCGCGTCCAGCAGCTTATCCCGGACCGATAGCCGCCGCAGCTCCTCGCTCGTCACGCGCCGCGCGAGAGCGAGGTCAGTGATAAACGCCTCTTCCATCCGTTCCGCGATCCGCTTATCGAGCGCGACCACTCCGAACTCGGNNGGCGTTGAGCGCGAAGGAGCGGGGGTCGAAGTTGATGGAGCCAATGGAAGTCACGGCGCCGTCGACCACCAGAGTCTTTGTGTGAATCATCGTCGGCTGGAACTCGTACAGCTCTACCTGCCCGCGAAGCAGCGCGCGCCACGTCTGGCGGCTGGCGCGACGCACCGCCGGCTGATCATGATACGGACCCGGCATGAAAATCTTCACGTCCACGCCACGCGCTTTCGCGGCGGAAAGGGCTTTGACGAATGGACGCGTGGGAATGAAGTAGGCGTTGCTGATCCACAACCGCCGGCTCGATCCGGCGATCAACGCCGCCATGGACCGCCGGGCGTCGCTCGTAGCATTCGTCGGATTGCTCTGGATGGCGCAGATCACCACACTGCCGGCGCGAGCCAGGATTGGAAAGGCTTTCTCTCCAATGGGAAGCTCTCCCGTTGCTTCGTTCCAGGTATCGACGAACGCAGCCTGAACCACGGCGACCGCCGGTCCCGCGATTCTCACGTGCGTATCGCGCCAGTGCGCGGGAGAATCTCCGTTTCCGTCCCATTCGTCAGCGATACCCACGCCACCGGTGAAAGCGAGCTTGCCGTCGACGATGAGGAGCTTCCTGTGACTTCGGTGGTTGTACTTTGCCCAGTTGAACCACTGGATCGACCGGAACCAGCGGACTTTACATCCGGCCTCGCGCATTTTGGCGATGAGTTCGGGTCGTATCGTCTTGCTGCCCCTGCTGTCGAGGACAACGCGCACCTCGATCCCGCGGCGCGCCGCCGCGGAGAGTGCATCGGCAAACCTGTCCGGCACACGGCCGGATTCGTAGATGAAGGTCGAGAAGTGGATGCTTTCGCGCGCGGCCGCCATTGCTTCGAACAGAGCCGGAAATATCTCGACCCCATTCTTGAGGAGAGTCATCTCGTTATCGCCCAGGACGTGCTGGGAGACTGCGCCCGCAAGCGCGCGCATAAACGCGTCAGCATCCTTCTCGATCAGCGGAACGGAAACGACCGCGTCGTCGCGGTTGGCTTCCGCGTTCACGATCACCGTCAGGTAGACGAACCCTGCGGCGACAAGGATCAACAGAAGCGCGACGATCGTCAGAATCAAGATTAGCAAGGCTCAGGCGACCCCTAGTGTGACCCCACCGGCTCCACGACCATGACCATGAACGTCCCCGGAACGATCGGCGCGCGACGCCGCGGGTTTGCCGCAGTCGAATCCGCGGGTACAGGCCCGAACTTGGCCGAGACGACGTAGATCCGGTGCGTTGCCGGGTCGAGGCCCATGTTCCGACCGCCTTCCGCGGTCTGCACGGTTTGGACGACGCGGTAGCTGTCGGGCGAATCCTGGTGGATCACCGTGAGCGTTCCGTCCGCGTTCGAGGCGTACGCATCGTGAAGAACGGGATCGTAGACCGCGCCGTCGACGCCTCGCCCGATCGGGACGGTCGCCACCACTGTTCCGTTCTTGTAGTCCGAGATCGCCATCACTCCGCTCCGGCAGCCGCTGAACAATCTCTGGTGCCGCGTGTCGATCGCCATCGAGACTGGATTCTTGCACGGCGCGGTCGACCACCGACGCGTCACTGTCAGGGTCCTGGCGTCTATCTCCACGATCTGGCTGCTGTCGACGAGATTCGCGTAGATCTTTCCGTTCCGCGCCGACTGCCCGTACTCGGGCTTGCCGCCGAGCGGAATGTTGGCGACATGCGTCCCCATGTGTGCATCGACGACAGTCGATGAGTTGGCATCGCCGTTGAACGAGAAGATGCGCTTCGAAGTGGGATCGTAGATGATCGCGTCCGCGTCTTCCGCCGCGGGGATCCGGGCGAGAGTCTTGTAGGTCTTGAGATCGAACATCACAATGGAGCTGTCGTTCCCCGATGTCGCAAAGCCGTGGCCCGTCGCCGGCGCCACTGCGGTGCCGTGTGCTCCGTTGATCCCCGTGACTTCGGCAATCAGGCGCCCGCTGTTCATGTCGACCACCATCACTCGATTCTGCCTGCCGATGAACACCCTGTGATTGGGCGCGTCGGGAACTACATAGTCCCAGCCGCCGTCACCGCCGACATTGTAGGTGTGTGTGATCTCGTATGATTGCGATGATTGCGCGGCCAGCGAAGGTGCCGCGACGAGTGACAGCAGCAGGATCGATTGACGCATCTATGTTCCTCTCGGAAAAGTTGGTCGGCGCGCCGTGATGGTACTCGCGCCAATCTTCGGACGAACGATACCGCAACCCGTCGATTCGCGGGCGTGGCTGTCAGCCTCGCGACAGGTCGGCGCGACCCAATAGCGAGGGATGAAGTGAGCATACGCAAGAACTCCGCGGATTTACTGATCCGCGGAGTTTTTACTACTCGAGACCTACCTGCCGACTACTGGCAGCCGTCGACTGTGTGCGTGTCGAGGTGCAGCGTGCAAGTCATGGCTCCGATCTGCAGCGTCGGCGTCACCGTTCCATTGAACGTGACGACTACGCGTCGCGTTACCTGTGTGCTCGTGGTTCCGAGCGCGCCCAGCTGCGACGCGGTGTAGTCCGCCACAATGACGACAGTGCCGCTGAGCGGGATGTTGTTGCCCGCATCCCTGCCGGGCATCACGACGTTCGTAACGGTATCGACCGCGTGGCCGGCCAGCGTTCTGATGCCGTCCAGACCAAGATGGGACACTGTGTCGGCGCCCGATCCAACTCCATTCCACTTCCTCTGGGGCTTCATGCTGATGAGACCGCTAACAGTGTTGTTCCGGGTTCTGTGGACCTGGGCCGTCCAGACGATATCTCGCTCGAATGAGCCGTCAATCTGCGCCTGGAAGTTCACCGACTCGACTTTCGTCGAGTCAAAGACCTGAAGCGACTGGCCGGCCGCGTCGTAGAACGCAAACGATCTGGTGACGTTGAGTCCCTGCTCTGTCGCGGCCGAGCAGCTGTAGCGGCCCGCGGCGAAGCTGCAGGTCGGCGAAACGGCGCCAAAACTCGGCTGGCCGCTCATGAGGTTGCCCGGCGCACTCAGGTTGTAGCTGGGCGTGACCATGGTGAACGAGCCCGCGGCCGCGATGTTGTCGGAAAAGCTGGCGACCTCCGATGCAACTGCATCGCCTGAAGTGGCCGCGACATCGGCATTGATCGCCGCGCCATCGATCCCGTTTGGGCCAATCATGTCACTGCTGCAAGCGACTGCTCCAGCCGCCAGAAACATTGCGGCGGCATTGAGCATTGGATTTCGGAACCTCATAAAAAATGTGCTCCTGTAGTGTTGTTTTTGGCCGCAAAGGCGGCTGTATAAACACGAAGAAGCACGGGAAACGAAACTGGCCGCATAGGCCCGGGGACAGGGCATAAAGCCCAAGGCAGTCGGGCCGCCGGAAGGGCTGAACAACTCACAACATTGTCAGCCTATGGTTCCCTGCCTGGGCATCGTGGATGCTTCGGAGGTCGGTGATCCCGGCTCCACCAAGCGTGGGTGCTCGGTTCCATGGGGAAAAACCTCGTATTTCCACTGGATGTGCGCCATCCGGTCCAGCAGCTTGTCGAATTCTTCGGGAGAGAGGGAGGTACAGAAGCGCGCGACTCGTCGCGCGATCTCACGACGCACGGCGGCGATTGCTTCTAATTTTCGTCGGTCATCCATGTGACGTTGGGCTGAGCTGGATTGAAGCTGCACCCTCGTTGCAAGAACTGTCCCGCCCAGCGCGGCTGAGTCGGTTCAGAACCGAGCTTCCCGCTACATCAGTTCCCTTTTTCGGCCATTCTTTCTCAGCCGTTGCCCCACGACCTTGATGTCGCACGCGATCAGCATTCCCCCCGATCACTCGTTCGGGTCACGCTCGAAGCGCGCGTCCCGCTTGTTCCAGCGATGCGTTTGATGGCAAGCTGGACACTCGATCGGATCCATCTCCTCGATGGGAGATGCCTCGAATGTCTGTGGATCCATCGAGAAACCGGTGTAGATCATTTTCCCCGTCGTCGGACACTTGATCAATATGCGATTCACACTTTCCTCGATCCGAGCTGAGCCGGAGAACTCTGCTGCAAGGAGGGTTCCGCGTTTTCCCTGAGATGATGAACCGGCGCCGGAGCTACCTCACGCATTTGACCTGCGCCTTGACGGCAACGGTCTGTGGAGTTGGCGACATTTGGTTCGACACCACGAAATGATAGGTGCCGGGTCCAGGCAGCGCGTAGTTGAGAGTGGTTTCGGATCCTCTGAAAGTCTCCCATTGTGACGGCGCGATCGCCGCCGGGTTGGCGTGCCAGAAGACGTAGTCGTCGTCAGTGAGCAAGAACACCTCAATGTTGCGCCCGAATCCGCCGATACCCTTGGTCGAGCCGACGAGCCTGCACTTCTGATCGGTTTCCGGAACCTCGAACTTGTACTGAAGCGCATCGCGGGACTGGATGCTCGCTCCCTTGGTGTCAGCGACCTTGATGCTGATCAAAGCCGACGACGCAGTCGAAGCCGCGGGCGCCGATGAGACCGATTGCGGAAGCGTTCCGATCGCCATCGTCGGCTCGCTCACCGGCGCTGCCGTGACCTCGGGCGCGTCGGCGTACTGAGTAGCTCTCGCCGGTTCGGCGCGGGCTTCAGCGGGAGTCCCCTGAATGAGAAACGACATCACGCCGTATGCGACGACCAATCCCGCGGCGACGCCGAGGCGCGCCTTGTTGTCGCCGGGATCAGTGCTCGGCGGCGCGTTTTTCGACAGGTCCCAGCCGCACTGCTTGCACTCTTTGTCGTCGGCTGACATCGGCTCGCCGCAGAAATTGCAGTACTTCTTCACGCTCGTTCCTTGGGCGCCATCGTGCGTCGCGCCGGTCGTTAATTGTTGGAGACTCCACCCTTCTTAGTGGGTCGAAATTCTCGGTTGTCAGTGGTGGAGATCTACGTATCAGGACGAGTCAGTTTCCGGCTGGCAAACTCGCCGGACGTTTGTCGTCGCCTGCGGCCCGCCACCATACTCCGGCGGGAATCCGGAGCGCCGTCCCGGTCGGTTTCCGCATCATTCCAGCGGATGATCCGTATGGCAGCGCGAGTCAGACTCGCAGCGGGCGCCGCAACAGCTTTTGGCTTCTCCCAGATTGCGTGCGCGAACATTTCTCCCACTACCGACACGAGCGCCGCCCGGCCGTCGCCCACGAGCGCGAGCGCAAAGGCGCCTTCGCTCTCCGGAAAGGATTCCACTGACTCTGTAACGCAGGTGTCGATGCGGAAGGTCGACTTCTACATCATCCCCAACGCCGCCCTCCGCATTCGGACGCTTCGGGGCAATATGCGTCCCGTGCACGGCGGGCCGATCACGTTCGACGACAAGAACGCGTTCGTGATCGATATGGACTACGCCGAGATCGGACTCAATGGCACCGACCTCACGACGCTGATGAACAACTACATCTTCGCGTATCCGGGCGCGCCGCTGAAAAATCTGAAGATCCACACGTCGGGCTCACAGGTAGTTCAGGCGGGGGTGATGCACAAGATCCTCGACATACCGTTCGAGATCACGGCGGATGTCTCCGTCACCCCCGAAGGACTCATCAAGCTGCATCCGGTGAAGACCCGCATACTCGGCGTCAATGGCGACGATCTCATGAAGGCGTTTCACCTCTCGCTCGAAAAGATTCTGGATCTGAGCAACGCGAAGGGTGTGACCGTAAAGGGAAACGAACTCTTTCTCGACCCGGTGCGTATCCTCCCTCCGCCGGCCATCGCAGGCCACGCCACGGCGATCAGAGTAGACGGCGACGAGCTTGTCCAGACGTTCGGCTCCATTGGAGCCAGGCCGCCTCTGCTCCCGCCGGACACTTCCGCCCGGGCCTACATGTTTTTCAAGGGAGGATCGCTCCAC
>PKVB01000004.1 GCA_003131365.1 Gemmatimonadota bacterium
TCAGATCGTAGATACAAGGCAGACCTTACCCGTGCGGCGGAGCATCCTTGTCGCGTCGGAAGCTGTGGATGGTTGTTTACTACTTGCTCTTCGTCACTTGCCTCGGCACCGCAGCTCTCAACATGCTCCGTGTGCACGGGGGATTCTTCACCAACTATGCGGCCGATCTGGTCGTTCCTGCCTGGCTCTATGTCGCGTCCCGCGGCCTCCACTCCCCAAGTGGTCGCACGACTCGCATTCAACGGACTGTCGGTCATACTCCCGAGATCGCGGCGCTTACTCTGTTTGTGGCCAGCACCCTGACAGAGGTCAGTCAGCACTATTGGCCTCACGGCCTGTTTCCCGGGCGATTTGATATTCTTGACGTGGTTGCCTACGCGTGCGGCCTTGCCGTTTGCTATGCGGCAGACAAGCTCTTGTCCGGTGAGCGCGGCACTGCAGCGCGCGTGAAACGTCAACCGGCTGCCTAACGTTTCGTTGGAGCTGACAAGCGGTCTGTCGGACTGTGCCGCTCGCTGCGCTCGCTGGCACTTTGTTATGATTCGCTTGCAGCTCAACTTGGGCGTTAGGCCGCGCCAGAGGCAATTGCGCTGGAACGCTGCGTGCGTCCGCACCTGCTGCTACTACCTTATGGAGGAGAACTATGCGGCGTCTACTCAACTCGCTCCCCAAGTTTGCGCTGGCTGCCGCCGCCCTCGTCCTGCTGCTAGCGGCTGTTGTGCTGCGACTGGGCTCCGGCGCTCCGTATGAGAGCCGGGACGCGTTCGCTGCGCAGGTGGAGGGCGGCGAGCGAACACTCAGCACCTCGACGGTCGCCAGGGAGTGGCGTAGCGAGATCGCCGCGCAGCGGATGACTGCACGGCGGGATCTTGTCCTCTCTCGGTTTCTTCTGGCCACTGGCATCCTCGCGCTCGTTGCCTTCGCCGTGTCGCTCCGTCCGACACCCGCAGCTTCGTCGGTGCCGACGCGCGTGACCCCCGTGCCGCCAAGGACCTGAAGGAGGGCGCTGCCGAGCCTCTTCAGGCCTATCGGCGCGGCCTAACCCGCCGCAATGACTGCCGCGAATGGTTGAGGAGATAAGCATGAGCAATCCTGGAGAACCATCGACGCCCTCCGACACCAGCTCACGACGATTCTACCATGGCACCCGGGCGGACCTGAAGCCCGGCGACCTGATTCAACCCCGGCTATTCCTCCAACTACACCGAGCGAAGGTCGCCCTGGGTCTACTTCAGCGAGGCCATGGACGCGGCTACCTGGGGAGCGGAGCTGGCGAAGGGCGAAGGTCCAGGCCGAATCTACCTGGTGGATCCGACCGGCTCGTNNTCGTTCATGGATGACCCCAATCTGACGGACAAGAAGTATCCAGGTAATCCCACGAAGTCCTATCGCTCCCGGGAGCCGCTGCGGGTCGTGGGCGAATACCTGGATTGGCAGGGACACTCCCCGGACGTAATCCAGGCAATGAAGGACAGCATCGCGGGTCTGGAGCCAATCGACGACTGAGCTGCTCTCGCCTCTTGCCTTTGAATAGCGAGCGGCGTAAACCATGAGTGTCAACGAAAGTGAGGCAACATCCAAGCACTATTGGATTAGAACGTTGCAGGTCACAAGCACTTTTCGGGTGCAGCTTGGTCGCAATGGTAACGAGCTTGCAGCGCGAAACTACTTGCGATCGATGGAACAAGCGGTGACAAGCGGCTCAATTTTGTCCCGCAAATGGGAACCACAACAAGGAGATAGCAATGGCACAAGCAACAGTTCAGAACCAAAAGAGGATCATCGCAAATCAGAGCGCGATCGTCGCGAATCAGAAGAAGATCCTGCGCAACCAGCAGGCGATTTTGAGCAATCAAAAGAAGATCATCTCCAATCAGCGCAAGATTCTCAGGAAGTAATCAGCAATCGACTTTCGCATTCATGCTCCGTGGCAGTCAGCTCGAGCTTTCAGGTACTCGTCCTCGATCAGTTGAGTAGAGCCATAACAAGAATCCGCGCGCGGCCGATGTTCGGCGGCGTAGGGATCTACACTGGCGACCTGTTCTTCGCCCTGATCGCGGACGACACGGTTTACTTCAAGGCCGACGAATCGACGCGCCCCGAGTTCGAAGCCCGCGGAATGGGGCCGTTTCGCCCTTTCGGGGAAGAAGGCGGAACGATGCAGTACTATCAGCTGCCGGAGGATCTCCTCGAGGATCCCGAGGCCCTGCGTCCCTGGGCTGAGAAGGCTATCGCCATCGCGCGCCGATCCAAGAGCAAGCGAGCGTCCCGCCGTCGTGGCGCCTAACGAAAATTGGAGCGGTCAAGCACATTTTCACAATGAAGAAGAAACCAGGACGATCGGCGACAAAACGAGCGACGAAGCGAACCACAAAACGGGCGACGAAGAGGTCCTCGGGTAAGTCTTCGTCTCGCCCGCGCCACGTTCACACGCCCGGGCTCAACGGCTGGATCACGCACACCGAGCTCGCCAGCTCCAACCCGGAAGCGACGAAAGCCTGGTGCGCCAAGGTGCTGGGCTGGACCTTCAAGCCGAGCGTACCGATGCNNCGGACGGCGAGTACCACCTTTTTGCCTACTCCGACAAAGGCGGCGGCGGCATTCGCGCGACCAAGCCGTCCGAAGCGCCGGGCAGCACCTTCACGGTTCACGTAGCGGACGCACGGGCTTCCTTCGAAAAAGCGCTGCGCGAAGGAGCCGAAGCGGTGCTCGCGCCTGTGCGAGTAATGGAGGGCGTGACCATCGCAGTCGTGCGCGCACCTGGAGGAGTTCCGGTTGGTCTCTCGGGTCCATAGTCGAGCCAATCGAGCTGAGTGTGGCCGCTAACGTGAAAACGGCTGTCGTCGCGTTCTTCGCTTTGTTCGCGCTCGCCGCCTGCGCAAATCTGTCGCCATCGCCGAGTCCTGTCTGGAGCGACGAGTTCGACGGACCGGCGGGCGCGTCGTTCGACCGCGCGAAGTGGGTCGCGGACACCGGCGGCAATGGCTTCGGCAACCAGGAGCGCGAGTTCTACACGACGCGCGCCGAGAACGTTGCGCTGGACGGCAATGGCCACCTCGTGATCACGGCGCGCGCCGAGCCGTTGTCGTCCATATATCAATGCTGGTACGGACGTTGTCTTTACACGTCGACGCGGCTCAAGACTTCAGGCCTGTTCGCGCAGACGTATGGGCGCATCGAGGCACGCATCAAGATCCCGCGCGGGCAGGGACTCTGGCCCGCCTTCTGGATGCTCGGCGGGAACATCGGTTCGGTCGGTTGGCCGCAGAGCGGCGAGATCGACATCATGGAGAACATCGGACGCGAGCCGGCCGTCGCGCACGGCACACTCCACGGCCCAGGCTATTCAGGCGCCGGCGGCATCGGCCGGGCCGACACGTTGTCGAGTGGTGCCTACGCCGACGATTTCCATGTCTTCGCCGTTGAATGGCGGCCCAACGAGATCCGCTGGTACGTGGATGGACGGCAGTATCATCGCATGACGCCCGCCGACCTGCCGAGCGGGACGAAGTGGGTGTACGATCATCCCTTCTTTCTGTTGCTCAACGTCGCGGTGGGCGGAGGCTGGCCCGGCGATCCCGACGCCTCGTCGACCTTCCCGCAGCAGATGTTCGTGGACTACGTGCGCGTGTATCGCAATCCATAGCGTGTTGCTCGCTTAGCTCGACAACAGGTTCACTTCACGCGGGAAGTTTTGCCGATGCTCAAACGAGTCGGTGTCGCCCTCGGTCTCCTCATCCTCTCCGCGGTTTCGATTCTCCGAGTCGCGCGGCCTCCGAGTGCCGTTCCGGCGACCGCCCCCGATGTGGTCTTCTCCGCCGAGCGGGCGATGCGGCACGTCGAGCAGATCGCGCAGCGCCCGCATCCGATGGGCACAGCGGATCACGATCGAGTGCGCGATTACATCGTCGGCCAGCTCTCCGCGCTGGGGCTCAGCCCGCAAATCCAGCAAGCGACCGCGATCGGCACGCGCTATCGCCAGGCCGGGCGCGTTCAGAACATTCTCGCCCGGCTTCCGGGCACCGATCCGAACGGCAAGGCGGTGCTCATCATGGCGCACTACGACGGCGTCGAGGCTGGACCGGCGGCGTCTGACGACGGTGCAGGATCCGCCGCACTGCTGGAAACGCTGCGCGCGTTGCGCGCGCGCAAGCAGCCGTTGGCGCACGACGTCATCGCGCTGTTCACCGACGGCGAGGAATCAGGACTCCTCGGCTCCGCCGCGTTCGTGCGAGAGCATCCGTGGGCGAAGGACGTCGGCGTCGTGCTCAACTTCGAGGCCCGCGGCACCAGCGGGCGTTCGTTCATGTTCGAGACGGGCCCGGGCAACCTCGACGCCGCTCGCGCGCTGCGCAGCGCGCGCGACGCGACTGCTGGCTCAGTCTACGCGACAATCTATCGAACACTGCCAAACGACACCGACCTCTCGGAAGTCGCCGTGCTCGACCTTCCCGCGCTCAACTTTGCGTTTGCCGACGGGGTCGAGCGCTACCACACGAGTCACGATGATGTCGCACATCTGAATCCGGGCAGTCTGCAGCATCACGGGTCGCAGATGCTCGCGATGACGCGCACCTTCGGCACGGAGCGGTTGCCGCGCGCGCGCACCGGCGATGGCGTGTTCTTCGACCTGCCGATCGTTGGCCTTGTCGTTTATCCGCAGGGACTCGAGCTCCCCCTCGTGATTCTTGCGTTGGTGCTCGTCGTAACGCTCGTTGTTCGCGACCGAAGAGGAGTGGGCACAGGCGTGCTCGCTGCGCTCCTCGCGCTCGTGCTGTCGGGCGCCGTGGGCTTTGTCGTCGGTAGAATGCTCCACGGTCCCGCAGTATGGAGTGGGTTGTTTGCGAGCGCCATCGTGCTGCTCGCCTTATCGATGACGGCCTTGTGCTATGCGCTTGCCAAGCGATGGTCCACTCCTCGCGGGCTCCACGTCGGCGCTCTCATCGTGTGGCTCGTCCTCGCGTTCGCGCTCGCCATAAGCGTGCCCGGTGTCAGCTACCTATTCACCTGGCCTCTCCTGTTCGCCGCGGGCGCGGCGCTCCTCACGCGCGGACGCGAGGTAGCCGAGTGGACGACCGCCGTCGTCACGCTGCTCATTCTCGTGGGTTTCATCTACGGTGTTTCTGTGGTGATGCTCGGCGTGGCGGGCACGGGCGCCATCGCGCTGTGTGTGGTGGCGTCGCTCGTCACGCTTCTGCTCGCGCCGCAACTCGGGCTCATCGCCGGCGACGCGCGGTGGTCGGGCGCGCCATGGCTCGCCGGCGCGGGTGTGGTGTGTCTCATGATCGCCGCGCTCACAGTGCGTCCGAGCGCCGACCATCCTCTGCGCAGCGCCCTGGTGTACGCCGAGAACGCAGAGTCGAACGATGCCTGGCTCGGTACGTTCGGCGGCTCGACGAATGCGTGGACACGCGACGCGATCGGGGGGACGACGCCCGAGCCGAGTCCGGCGTGGACGACGCGTCTCTTGGACGTAGGCCGCTTCACCGGCCGAAAGGTGCAACGCGTACCGCTCGGCGCACCGAATGCCACGCTGGTTCTCGATTCGGTGAGCAACGGCGCCAGGCTCGTCGTGCTCCGTGTCACCGCGCCCGCGGGAACCACCGGGTTGGTGATGCGCGCGCGCGGCGCCAAAGTGCTCACGTCGTCGATCGACGGACGCGTCGTCGACACGACGCGATACCGGCTTCGCGCGCGCGACTGGGTGATGCAATACTGGGCCGTTCCCGACACAGGCGCGATCGTCGCGCTCTCGATTCCCGCAGGCGGCCGTATAGACTTCGACCTTGCTGCGCGCCGGCCCGGGATTCCGCCAGTTCCCGGCGTGACGATTCCCAAGCGTCCACCGTACGTCGTGCCGAGCCAGATGGGGGACGTGAGCATTGTATATCGGCAGTGGCGCTTTTGAAGGGACGACGAGATCGATGATCAAATCCGACAAATCGCCGCGCACCAAGCGCCAGCGTTCGCGCGGAGTGTCATTCTCCGAAGTAAGCAAATTGGGGCGAGGTCTGCCCGGCGTCGTCGAAAGCACGTCGTACGGCACACCGGCCCTCAAGGTGGACGGGAAGCTGTTGGCGCGACTCAAGGAAGACGGTGAGACGCTGGTGTTGAGGATGGATTTTGTGAACCGCGACCTGCTGCTTCGCGCCGAGCCGGATCTCTTCTTTCTCACCGATCACTATTTGAACTATCCATCGATCCTGCTTCGGCTAACGCAAGTCACATCGAAGCGGTTGGCCGAATTGCTGGAAGATGCGTGGCGTCTTGTTGCTCCTCGGCGAATTCCCAGAGCAACCAAGAGCGCGGGTAGCCGCGCTAAGCGTTCCCCGCGTTAGGAGGCAACTCAATGCAGCATACTATCAAGGTGATTGCCGGCGGCTTCGTGCTCCTCGCGTTATGCCTGGTGGTTGGGCGCCTAATCGGAGGAGCCGGTCAGTGGTCGCGCTGTTGATCTGGCGGAGGTATTCGCGGGGCTGAGCTTCCTCCATGGCACACCGGCGCTCATCCGGCGAGCCCTCACCAATGCCGATCCGCGTGGAGTTCTTGCGGCCACCCTCCCCAATAGTCCGGCGTGTCGATTTCGCCGGTTCTCGTTCGACGTATTAGGTGGCGCCTAGCGCACGGCCGGCCGGCCCGGGGCTAATCGTTCATCCCGACGGTCACGTATGTCACGGTATCCCAGGCGTTGCGGATTCCGATGAAGAGCAGGAGCAGGGTGAACGTCGCGATTCCAAAAAGTGCGGGCGTAGGGTTGCGGGGGAGCGTCGCGGCGGCAACAACAACGAGGACGTACGCGATAAGCGGTAACACGCAGTGCCAGATCCAATCTTCCAGCTCCGGCTTGTAGTTCACCGTGCGTCGCGTGCGTTGCACGACGATCAGCATGTAGCCGATGCCGAGGACGCCGAGGATAGCCACTGAAGCCCCGGCTTCCCATAGCTCAGGCCACGGCGCGCTCAGAATCGCCGAAACGAGCAGGACGGCGCAGAAATGAACGATGGTTGGAGTGCCAAAGGCATCGACCTCGCGCTTGTCCTTGGCGGCCCGCGATTCCGCCACCAGCGCCATGACGACGAATTGAAGTCCCGTCAGCGCTCCGGCCGACGATCCCACAATGATCAAGAAATTTTCCCACTGCGAAAGCGTCTCGTGTGCGGACATGACGTGGGAATATTGATGCCTCTTGTCTTCCCTGCGCCAGAGCAAGCAATGGCCTGTGCCAAGAGTTGGCAGCTCGCATTCAGCTTACAGTTGAAACCGAAGCAGCCGGTAGTTCGGAGCGGCGCAGCAACCGCCATGGGAAGTAGTACACGGCGTAAACCACCGCGAACACCGCGAAATTCTCCAGCTTCGCGAAATGCGCGAGGAAGAAAAAGAAAATCAGGAAGTGCATCCGCATGACGTTCCGGTACGGCTCGATCGTCAAATCGCGGAATTTGTTGTCGCCGGCGAACGAAGCGAGGGACAGATCCCGATCGAGCGAGAGCGGCTTTCGCAAAAAAGCGGCGCGGTGCGCGAGAAAGGCGGAGGGGAGCGCCGGCCAATAGCGGCGCGCAACCTCCACGTAAGTGGACATTCCCGCGTCCATCCCGTGCGCCGTACCGATCGGGAAGAACGCGATCAGGATCTGCGAATGCCCGTAGTGGAAGCCCATGAAGTGGACCGTGAAGAACGCGAGCAGGAATAGCGCGCC
>PKVB01000015.1 GCA_003131365.1 Gemmatimonadota bacterium
TGATCGGCCCCTCGGCGCCGAAGGGGCCGCCGGATCCGATCGATATCGCCGAGGAAACCGGCTTCAGAATGGCAACCTTCGGATCAATCCGGCTGCCGTTGGTCAGAATGGCTTCGATCGCCTCGGGGATTCCGTGGCCGCGTATCCGCTCGGATCCATAACGAGCCATCACGCCGATGATGAGCGCGCCGACGACGGGTACGATCACCTCGAACACGCCAAGCGTGTTTCCGGCCGGCGAGACCAGCGCGGTGCTCCAGCGCTGGAAGAAGAAAAGGTTGGTAAAGAGTCCGATCAGCTTGAGAAGTGCGAGGGCGACATAAGCGCCGACCACTCCGATGAAGATCGCCATCAAGCTGATGGTGATGACGCGCGGCCGGGTGGTAAAATCGCCGAGCGGTGAAGTATCGCCTTCCAGTTTGTACATGGTCTCGCTGATCGGGAGTCTGATCGGAGAATATAATCGACCTTGCGACATACGAATGCGCGACGACAAATTGGCGACCCAGCTCTTGAGGTGCACTGTTGCCACGTAAGAATGCGGCGCGAAGGCGGGGACTCCTCGTGCTTTGCACGTTTCTAGTCGGGTGCGCGACCGCGTCCGCTAATCATCCGGTCGTACGGATTGTCCCGATGACAAACCTCACACCAGCCAACCCTGCAAGCATCGGCATGGCCGCGGACCTCGGCGCGCGTCTCGATTCGATCGTGGCAGTCGGCATTGCCGAAGGCGCCGCGCCTGGCGTAGCGCTCGCGGTCGGACGGTGGGGCAGACTCGTCCACCTGAAGGGCTACGGCCGCATCGACATCGCACCGGATGCCCCGGCGGTTACCGACTCTACAATGTTCGACATGGCGTCGCTCACCAAGGTCGTCGCCACTACGACAGCCGCGATGATCCTCGAGGACGAGGGCAAGCTCAACCTCGACGCGACAATTCACACTTATTTGCCGGAGCTCACCGACTCTGCAAAAGCGCATATCACGGTGCGAATGATCATTACGCACAGCGGCGGCTTCGAAGCGTTTGCGCCTCTCTGGCGCGAGCACCGCGGCCGCGCCGATTATCTCGCCCAGATCAATGCGCGGCCACTCGCTTACGTCCCGGGCGACAGCACCATCTACAGCGATTGGGATTTCGTGCTCATGGGACTAATCATCGAGCACATCACCGGCATGCCACTCGATCAGTTCGTGTCAAGCAGAGTGTGGCAGCCGCTCAACATGCACGACACGGGCTTCAATCCGCTCTCGTCGGGTGCAATGCCGGCGGACAGTGATTGTACAGCGGCGTTTCGCGCGGACAATCCGTTGCTCGCTCGCATCGCGATGACGGAGATCGACACCGCCTATCGTCATACGCACATTCACGGTATCGTGCACGACGAGAACGCCTGTGCGCTGGGAGGCGTCGCTGGACACGCTGGGCTTTTCTCATCGGCGCGCGATGTCGCGGTGTTCTGTCAGATGCTATTGAATGGCGGGCAGTATGGTGGTGTGCGCTTCATTCAGCCGACTACAGTCGCGCGCTGGACCGCGCGGCAGTCCAACAAATCCAGCCGAGCACTTGGCTGGGATACGCCGAGTGACCAGTCGAGCGCTGGTCGGTATTTCTCCCCGCGTTCGTTTGGTCATACCGGATTTACGGGTACGAGTATCTGGATCGATCCGGAGCGTGGGGTGTTCGTGGTTCTGCTGACCAATCGGGTGGATCCGACGCGCGCGAATATGCGGGAGGACGCACTGCGCCGTGATATTGCGGACGCGATCCAGGCGGCGATTCTGGACGCACCGCTTGTTGCGTGGCGGCAATAGTTCGTTCGGGGTGGAACTCGCAAGAGCGAGGAAGTCGCGCTGGAGACGCGACCAGTCTCTTTGGTTGTACCCGACGGCACCGAATACGCGCGCCTTGAACCGACCAACTGGGTGCCCTGACGAGAGGAGGTAGTCCCGCACCTTGGAGGCGTCCACAATGGCGCGTTCGGCGAACGGAAGTTTCACGTTAGAAGTCTCGAGGGTATGAATCTGCGCCCCCGAATAAGCCGACCCAAAACCACAACCATCCGGTCGTAAGCGTATCAATCCCAAGACGCTGTAGTGAAGCCCAACCCGGACGGAGTGAAGCTTGATTATCAGGAAAGGCCGACGCACCGCCGCCAGTGCTCGAGGATCAGCACCATGCTGAGCGTGTCGAGCTTGCAGTATCGCTGGAGTAACCCGGCCCACATCTCCTTCTTCTCCAGATCGTTCTTGTCCGCGCCGTACATCATTTCCTGGTACGCGCGCATCGCGCCAGTACCCTCGTGGACGTCCTGCAACACGCCACTGATTTCGACTGGCGGCAGGGAAGCGTAAGGATCGCGCGTCTCATCGGCGGGCATGCCCGTCCACGCCTCGAACTGCTTGCGCATTGCCGCATCGGACTTCCAAAGTGCGTCGAGAACCACTTTGATGGATGTGCGACCGCGCATCCCGGGATTGTAGTAGTCATACTTCGCCCAGTCGTGCAGATCCACGATGCGATTGTCGACGACATCCGTCATCCAGGCAACGAGCTCGGGGACGTCGTGACCGAACCGGGCGAGCTCGGGGATGATCTGCTTGAGCGTTGCCCCTTCGAAGGGGGACCATGTGAGCACTGGCCCACTGTCGCCGATTGCCTCGCGCAACGACTCGGCGAACAACCTGTTGGGCCACACTTCCGTCTTGTTCAACCACTCGGCGTGCGTCGGTTCCTGTCCGTGCGATACGACCGTGTGACAACTCCACTGGAACGCAACGAGGCCGTACGCATGCATTCCCTTATGGTAGGGCAAGGCGAGGCGCGATGTCTCGAAGTCGATCAAGTGCATTCGCCCCTGAAGTTCTTCGAGCTTTCGACGGAGATCAGGAGAAACGAAAACTTCGCGGCGCCTGGTGTA
Source organism: Gemmatimonadota bacterium (assembly GCA_003131365.1). Taxonomy (GTDB): domain Bacteria; phylum Gemmatimonadota; class Gemmatimonadetes; order Gemmatimonadales; family Gemmatimonadaceae; genus UBA4720. The sequence continues at coordinate 2,922 of PKVB01000015.1, forward strand.
TTCGATTTGCCGGAGCTGTCGCTCCGCGGTGGCGCCAACAGTCCCGTCCTTCATTACGAGGCAATCTTCGGGGATCTCGAAGAGTGACGCTTTCTGCTGGCCGACCATCCAGTCCGCCAGCGAGGAGCGGTCAAGTGCTTTAGCCGTGCCGATCGAAAAGAGCTCGAGCATGTGCGGCTTCGGCTCGGCCAGCACTCCCCAACATTCGGCAAAGCCGTTTTTGGGAGCCGCTTCATCGACGCGAAACTCACATTTCCAACACTTGGACCCACGTTGGATCTCGACGGAGTGAACGGATAGCTGTTCATCCAGGCGCGACTCGAACTTCGCCGCGGCTGCAGCGACGTCGTCGCGGAGCATCGCGACCTCCGCCGAGACATCCACCTCGGTGACGAGGTCGAGGTTTGCCAGTTGTTCAGGTGACCCGATGTAGCGAGCGGTGACCAGGCGGGTGGCGCCGTCAGGGGAAATTTCTCGCACGATCTCGAAGAGGCTCGGGATATTGTCCACGAGGGCGGTCTTGCTCGTATCGATGAGGACGAGAAAGGGCTTGATGATCACGCCCGGCAGCATCTTCTCGAGCAGGAGAACCTGGAAGGTGATGTCCTGGAGCTTCTCCTCCCAGTCGACGAGAATCTTGTGGGGTTTGTTCTTGCCGCGAAGTGCGCCGGCTTTTCCCTCGGAGAGGGACAGCGCGTGCTTGACGCCGTCGAAGGACTTCGACTTTACCTCGAGGAGGCGAACGGTGTTTCCAATCTTCTCGAGAATGTCGACGCGAGCCTGTTGCCGCCCAACGAGCAATGTTGCTTCGAACAGCGTGACCTGGTCATGGCCGAGCTGGTTCATTGTGCGTTGGTAGTCATCAGCAACGCTCTGACTATACTCGAGCTGCACGCCATCGGCGTATTTCGCCTTGGCGAGCGCTTCGACCATGTAGCTGCCCTCTCGCAGTAGGGCGAGGTAGGCGTTGGAGTCCCGGTTGTCGGGGTATCCGTTTTCGCGGAAGAAAAGCTTCGCGTCGCAGCTGCGCGCCAGTTTGAAGTCTGACTTGGAGAGGGTGCGCAAGGTCTGCGTGATCATCGAAGGTCGTTCGCGCTCGGAACCGATTCCATTTTGATCCATTGTGACCCAAGGTATGGAT
>PKVB01000200.1 GCA_003131365.1 Gemmatimonadota bacterium
CCGCCAGGGCGGCCGCCGAAAGAGGGAAGGCATCGCTGATCGTGGTTGGGCGCTGATGGGAATTCACCTCTACCGCATCGACGACCGTCTCGTTCACGGACAGGTCGTCGTCGGTTGGGGCCAGCCTCTCAATGCTCGCTTTCTGGTTCTTGTCGATGACCTGGTGGCATCGAGTGACTGGGAGAAAGAGCTCTACCGAATGGCCATTCCGCCCGAGATGGAGATCTATTTTGCCGACGTCGGCGGTGCGATCCGGGATCACGCGCGGTACGCGGCCGACCCACGGCCCGGACTTCTCATCACCGGCGACATCGCCAGCATGTCCCGGCTGGTCAAGGGCGTGAAAGCGATCGGTAGCGTCAACCTCGGCGGCATCCACCACCGCGCCGGCCGCGCCGAGAAGCTTCGTTACATCTTCCTCACCCCGGGCGAAGAAGGGCAGCTGCACGACCTCGAAGCGGCGGGCGTCGAGGTGACGGCACAGGATGTCCCGTCAGCGCGCGCGGTCCCGCTCGCCGAAGTGCTCGAGGGAAAGTCACAGTGAGTTTGATCGAGGCGCTTCCGATCGCCCTTCTTGGCGCGTTGCTGGGTCTCGACGTCGTGAGCTTTCCCCAGGCGATGATATCGAGGCCAGTCGTCGCGGCGACGCTGGCGGGGGCGTTCATCGGCCACCCACCGGCTGGCCTCCTCATCGGGGTGGTGCTGGAGATGATCGCGCTCGACACTCTTCCATTCGGGGCTTCGCGCTACCCGGAGTGGGGATCTGCGGGCGTCGTCGGAGGCGCGCTCTTCGGAGCGCAGCCGCATGGAATGCCAGGCGCGCTTCCCGCGTGCCTGCTTGCCGCTCTGCTCACCGCCAGCATCAGTGGATGGAGCATGGTAGTGCTGCGGCGATTGATTGCGATCCGGCTCGAGCAAACGCGGGACAGGATCGAGGAAGGATCGCGGAACGCGCTGCTCTCGCTCCACCTGTCCGGCATGTCGATGGACCTGCTGCGCGGCGGTCTCGTGACGATCACCGCCATGATGATCTTCGCCCCCCTTGTCCGCGCGATAGTCGCGATCTGGGGGAGTGACTCGGCGCCATCGCGCGCGGTCGTCGTGGTCATCGCCGCGATCGTCGCGGGCGCGGCGCTCTGGAAAGTCTTCCACTCAGTTCGACACGTGCTCTGGTTCTTCCTCGCCGGCCTTCTGGTCTGGGTCGGGTTGCTGGTGACGAGATGACGGCCCCGACAAGCCCAGGGGTTGACCTGCCCATGCGCGTCAAGTTCGCGATGTATTTCCGCCTCTTGGCCATGCAGGGATCGTGGAACTACGAGACCCTGAACGGGACTGGAATCGGGTTCACCATGGAGCCCGCGCTCAGATACTTGCCGGGAGGACTTGACGGCCCGGCGTATCGGGCCGCGCTGGCGCGCGAATCGCGCTATTTCAACGCGCACCCGTATCTGGCAGGAATTGCCGTCGGCGCGCTGGTCCGGGCCGAGCTGGACGGAGTGGAGCCCGCGAGAATCGAGCGGTTTCGAACGGCTCTGGCTGGGCCTCTCGGAAGCGTCGGAGACAGGCTCGTGTGGGCGAGCTGGCTGCCGTTCTGTTCGCTCGTCGCGATCGGAGTCTATGGGGCCGGCGGCTCGCCTATGGGGGTCGTTGGTACATTTCTCTTGCTGTACAACGCTGGACATATCCTTCTCAGGGCATGGGGACTTCGGATTGGTCTCTCGCGCGGTTTGAACGTCGCCTCGGCACTGGGGAATCCAGTGCTACGGCAGGGACGGATGGGCATCGGATGCGCCGCCGCGCTGGTGGCCGGCGCGGCGTTGCCACTCGCGCTACAGCGTGTGGCGGGTCCGGGCCTCGGCCTCGTAGGCGGTATCATCGGGGCGGCGTTGATTGGAATCCTGCTTCTCGCGCGGCTCCGGGAGCACGCGGAAGGCTGGCGTATCGCCCTTGGAGTTCTCGCGATTTTCGTTCTTTACTCGGTCCTCACCTGATGCCTGAGCGCGAAGTAAGAATCCTGAACAAGCTTGGCATACACGCTCGCCCCGCCGCCGAGATCGTGAAGACCGCGGGGAAATTCAAGAGCGCCATCACCATCGTGCGCGATGATCTCGAGGTCAATGCCAAGAGCATCATGGGCGTGATGATGCTGGCCGCGGAACACGGGGCCATGATAATCCTTCGGGCGATCGGCGACGACGCCGAAGCGGCACTCGATGCGCTTTCGGCCGTGATCGCGAACAAGTTCGGAGAGAGCTGAGTGGCAAAGGGAATCGCGGGCACGCCGGCTTCACCGGGAATCGTGGACGGACAAGTCCACCTTCTCCGCTGGGAAGTTCCGGACGTGCGCCACCGCATCATTCCCGACGAAGCCATACCCGGGGAGATCAAGCGCTTTCACGCGGGGCTGGCACAGGCAAGGGAGAGACTACACCACGTGCGGGCGCGCGCCGAGAAGCACGCCGGCCCCGAGGAAGCGGCGATCTTCGATGTCCAGCTTTCGATTCTCGAGGACGGCGAGCTCCTGCGACAGGTCGAGGAGCTCATAACGCAGAACCTAGGCGCCGAAAAGGCGTTCGATCTCGTCCTGTTCGAATGGCGCCAGCAATTCGCGAGTCACGCGCGGCCGCTGCTGCGCGAAAGAGTCGGCGACCTCATAGACGTGCACATCAGAGTGCTTTCGATCCTGCTCGGGCTGCCGGATCACGATCCGGTTGATCTACCCAAGGGCTCGAACAGAATCCTCGTCACGCACGATCTCACGCCGAGCCTCACGGTACAGCTGGATCGCGAAGCGATCATCGGCATCGCGANNCGCTGGGTTTGCCCGCGGTCGTCGGACTCAGAGATGCAACCGAGCAGCTGACCGGAAACGAGCACGTGATTCTCGATGGGACGTCAGGTATCCTGATCGTTGACCCCACACCGTCGCAGATCAAGACCTACCGTGAGCGTCGCGCCATCGAGGCTCTGGAGGACCAGGAGCTACAGGCTCTCTCTGTCGCCGATTCCGTAACGCTGGACGGCCACTGGGTGACGCTGCGCGCCAACGTCGACCTACCCGAGGAAGCGGGGTTCGCGGCGCGGAGCGGTGCCGAAGGCGTGGGCCTCATGCGCACCAAGTTTCTGGTCGTCGGACGCGCGACGATGCCCGACGAGGAGGAGCAGTACCGTGCCTACCGCCATGTGGTGGAGGCATTCGGCGGACGCCCCGTCGTGATTCGCACCTTCGACGTGGGCGGCGACAAGCTCCCGATCGGCAGCTACCCGACCGACCCCAATCCATTCCTCGGCTGGCGCGCGATCAGGATGTGCCTTGACGAGCCGGAGCTGTTCAAGACCCAGCTCCGCGCACTACTGCGCGCGGCGATGCATGGCGACGTCAGGATCATGTTTCCCCTCATCATCACTCTCGACGAAGTCCTGCAGGCGAAGCACCTGTTGAACGAAGCGGCGCGCGAGCTGGACGCGAGGGGGGTGCCGTACCGGCACGACGTTCCGCTCGGAGTCATGGTCGAGACGCCGGCCGCCGCGCTCTCAGTGCACACGCTCGTCGATGATGTGTCGTTTCTCAGCATCGGGACGAACGATTTGGTGCAGTACACGCTCGCCGTCGATCGTGGCAGCGCAAACCTCGCTTCCCGGTTTACGCCGCTCCACCCGGCGGTATTGACGCTGATCAAGCGCATCGTTGATGTCGGCGCTGCTCATCGTCTCGAGGTCGCCGTCTGCGGCGAGATGGCATCCCAGCCTCTCATGGCGTTCGCCCTCATCGGGTTGGGTGTCCGGTGTCTGAGTGTCGCCGGGAGGGCGGTGCCCCTGGTCAAGCGCATCGTCCGGGGCGTGAGCGCTGCCGTTGCCGCCGAAGCAGCGAATGCTGCGCTCGAATCCCGGACCGCCCGAGAGGCCGAAGGTGAGCTGCGGCGGCGGCTGATGACCGCTTTCGGAGACGCCCCATTCTTGCGCGATGGGTTGCCCAGCTTCGTCGAAGGAAATATCTTCGAAGGCTCCGGTGGGCTTAATACATCCTCGGCGCACGAATAGTACGGCGTGCGACCGTTGCCACCCTTCATCCTCAAATTCCCCAGAGGAAATTTCGTGCTCGATCGACATCTCTTCACATCCGAATCCGTAACCGAAGGCCATCCTGACAAGGTAGCGGACGCGATTTCGGACGCCATCCTCGATGCAATACTGACAGATGATCCCCAGGCGCGCGTCGCCTGCGAGACACTTGTAACGACCGGACTCGCCTGCGTCGCGGGCGAGATCACGACCAAGACGTACGTCAACGTTCCCGAGATCGTGCGATCCACGATCGATCGTATCGGCTACAACGACTCGGGCATGGGTTTCGATAGCAAGACCTGCGCGGTAATCAGCACGATCGACAAACAGTCCCCCGACATCGCGCAGGGCGTGGACCATGGCGGCGCCGGCGATCAGGGCATGATGTTCGGCTACGCCAGCGATGAGACCGAACAGCTGATGCCGATGCCGATCCAGCTCGCTCATCGCCTCACCGAGCGCCTCGCCGAGTTCCGGCGCTCGAAGGAAGGGAAGTGGGTTCGGCCCGACGGCAAGGCGCAGGTGACCGTTCTATATGAGGACGCTCTTCCGATCGGCGTCGAGACCGTTGTCGTCTCGACCCAGCACTCGGAGGACATCTCCACCAAGAAGCTCCGCGAGGCGATCATCGCCGAAGTCATCGAGCCGGTAATCCCGAAAGAGCTGCGCGACAAGACCATCAAGTTCCACATCAATCCGACCGGACGCTTCGTCATCGGAGGTCCGCAGGGCGACGCCGGCCTCACTGGGCGCAAGATCATAGTGGACACGTACGGCGGCATGGGGCGCCACGGCGGCGGTGCGTTCAGCGGCAAGGATCCCTCGAAGGTGGATCGCTCGGCCTGCTACGCCGCCCGTTGGGTCGCCAAGAACATCGTCGGCGCAAAGCTCGCTCGGCGCTGCGAGGTGCAGGTCGCCTACGCCATCGGGGTCGCGGAGCCCGTGTCGGTCAACGTGGATACGTTCGGAACCAACACTGTCCCCGAGACCGCGATCCTCAAGGCAATCCTCAAGGTCTTCGATCTTACGCCCAAAGGCATAATCAACGCGCTGGATCTGAGGAAGCCGATCTATAGCCCGACGTCTTCGTACGGACATTTCGGCCGCACGCCCAAGAAGAACGGTAAGGGANNCCTTCACGTGGGAGCGCCTAGATCGCGTGGCTGAGTTGCGGAAGGCTGTGGAAGGACGGTAGCGGCGCCCAGCGGCGAACAATGCAAGAAAAGCAAGCCCCTTCTGGTGGCCAGCTTTTCCACTCTCAGGCCCTGACGTTAATTTGATTTCATGCAACTCGTCGAAGTCGAAGTGATGCGCCTTGGTCTCGACCGCTCCACCAACTCCTACGTTGTGATCCTTCAGGAGAAGGGCGGCGCTCGGCTGCTTCCGATCTGGATCGGGCAGCCGGAGGCGGAATCCATCGTGATCGAGATGAACAAGCTCAAGCGCGAGCGGCCGCTCACTCACGACCTCTGCAAGAATCTCATCATCGGCATGGGCGGCACTCTGCGCCGCGTCAACATTACCAAGGTCGAGAACCGCACTTTCTACGCGGAGCTTCACATCGCGCGCGAATCCGGCGCCGTGCACATAGATGCGCGTCCTTCCGACAGCATCGCGATTGCGCTGAGATTCGAAGCGCCGATCTTCGCCCAGGAAAGTCTCCTCACCGCCCTGCTGCTCGAGGAAGGGCAGGTTCCCCCCGAGACTTTGGCCGAGCCGTCGGACGAAATGTCGGCTGAGCAATTGAAGGAGTACCTCGAGAACATGCGTCCCGAAGATTTTGGGAAGTTCAATATGTAGGCTGGCGGTCCTGNNGGTCCTGCTGATCATGCAGGCCGCTCTCCCATCGGTACCGCAACGGGTCTCCGGACGCATCGTGCGCCCTGGCGGCGATCGCATGGACCCCGTGAGCGGGGCGTGGGTCGTCCTGCATCGCGTCGGCCCGGACAAGGCCGGACCACTAGACTCCGCTCGATCGGACTCTCGCGGTCGCTACTCCTTCACTTACGCGCGCACCGGCAGCGAGGATGCGGTCTATTTCGTCTCCGCGTCGCACGACGGCATCGCGTATTTCACTCTGCCCCTCGCTGAGGGCCGCGTGAGCGGTGACGATGGCGAGATAACCGTCTTCGACACGACTTCGGGCCACGTCCCGATGAGCCTGCGCGGACACCACGTAGTAGTATCGGCCGCCGACGCAAACGCTCGCAGGTCGATCGTCGAGGTGTACGATCTCTCCAACGACAGCACCGTCACGCGCGTCGCGATCGGCGAAACCCCGTCTGGCGCCACGTGGCAGACTCACGTCGCTCCGGGAGCGGGCGATTTCAAGGTGAGCCAAGGCGACATATCAGCGGCCGCGGTGTCTTTTTCGGACGGGGTCGTCAGCGTATTCGCGCCGCTCGCGCCCGGAATCAAGCAGCTGTCGTTCTCATACTCGCTCCCCGCGAAGTCGTTTCCGCTCAAGCTCCCACTCGAGACCGAGACCGGGATCTACGAGATACTGATCGAAGAAAAGGCAGGCAGCGTTACCGGTCCCAAGCTGAAGGAGATGGATCCGGTGACCGTGGACGAGCANNTGCCCGCGCCGCCGCCGACGCACTCGATCGACTCGCGCTATCTCGTCGCGCTTACGCTTGTGATCGGGGGCACGATGGTTGTGGCGCTTGCGCACGCGATAAGACGTAGATAGCTTCGCCGAACAATTGATCGCGGACGGGAGCCACGGAAACCGGTTTGATGCCGGTGCGGCCCCGCCACTGTAACGGGCACTAACGCAGACTCGTAACGCCACTGACTGCAGGAGCAGTCGGGAAGGTGAGTCCAGCGGCCCGGAGCCAGGAGACGACTCTCGTCCGCGCCACTTTCGCAGAACCTCGGGGGAGGTCCTGGTGGCGGTCAGGCGTCGTTTCGACGCGTGCTCGTTGCGGGCATTCCTCAGGGAGGAGTGTCCGTTTTTGATTTTCAGCCGCCGATCATCCCGTTTTCTGATTGCATGCGCGCTCGCGATTGCCGCGTGCGAGAAGCCGCACACCGAGCCCGCGACGGCAACCGACGATTTCGGGGATCCGGTGCGCCTCGGCGCCGCTCCAACGCGCATCGTCTCGCTGAATCCGGTGACGACGGAGATCCTCTTTGCGTTCGGTGCAGGGTCGCGCCTCGTCGGCCGCTCGTCGTTCGATCTCTGGCCCGATTCCGCCAGGGTCGTTCCGGATCTCGGCATGGGACTTCAGCCGAATGTGGAGGTTGTGCTCGGAGCGCATCCTGACCTCGTGATTCTCTACGCGAGCCAGGACAATCGCCCGGCAGCCGCGCGCTTTCGCGCTGCCGGAGTGAGCACGCTGACCTTGAGGACCGATCACATCGCGGATTTCCGTCGCACCGTTCAATTGCTGGGCGCGATCCTGCAAGATTCGGCGCGAGCCAGGACGGTTGCCGACTCAGTCTTTCGCACTCTCGATCGCGTTCGCACCGCAACAGCGAAACTCCCGCGACCGACAGTGTTCTGGCACATTTGGGACGCACCGCTCATAACCATCGGCGCCGGCAGCTTCATGAACGAGCTCGTCGACATCGCGGGCGGCAGAAATGTTTACGCCGACATCACGAAACCGTCTGCGACAGTCTCACTCGAAGATGTGGCGCATAGAGACCCCGATTTCATTCTCGCCGGCCCGCAGGGGGCGCAAACTATCGAAGATGACCGCCGCTGGCGGATTGTCCGCGCAGTGCGGGAAGGGAAAGTCGTGACTGTTGACACCGTGCTCGTCGGCCGTCCGTCGGTGCGACTGGGAGAAGCCGCTGTCTCGCTGGCGAATCTTCTCCATCCGGGCACAGTGCGTTGAGGCGATTTCAAGGCTGGTATTGGCTGTTGCTCATCGTGGCACTGCTGGCCGTCGGAATGCTCGCCGTCGCGCGCGGCGCCGTGTCAGTGTCGCTCGCCGGCGTGATCGACGCGCTGCGCGGGCGGGGCGATCCAACCGCGATTGCCATCGTGCGAGACCTGCGACTTCCGCGCGTCGTGCTCGGCGCTCTCGTCGGGGCGGGCTTGGGCGCGAGCGGCGCGGCGCTCCAGGGTGCTCTCCGCAACCCGCTGGCCGAGCCCTACTTGCTCGGCGTCTCCGGCGGCGCGGCGGTTGGGGCCGTTATCGCGTTTTCCCTGAGCGTCTCGAGCGACGCCATGATCACCCTCGCTGCGTTCGCCGGTGGGATTGCCGCGGTGTTCGTCGCGCTCGCGGTCGCCCGTGTAGGCGGTAGAAGCGCGCGCGCCGACGTGAGGACTCTGCTCATAGCCGGCGTCATTGTAGGAGCGTTCGCGAATGCCGCGATCATGGTGGCGCTCGCGAGGGCAGAGCCAAATACAGTTCGCGGCGCGCTCTGGTGGATGATGGGCTCCGCGGCAGATGCGACCTGGCGTCGCGTCGCGTGGCTCGCGGCGAGCATACTCGTCGCCGGGGGGGCGCTGGTCTATTGGGCGCGAGAGATCGACGTTCTCTCTCTCGGCGATGATACAGCGGCCTCGCTCGGCGTCGACGCGGAACGAGCCGGACGACGAGCCTTCCTTCTCGCGGCGCTGCTCGCTGCCGCGACAGTGTCCGCCGCGGGGCTCATCGGGTTCGTGGGGCTCGTGGTCCCACATATCGCGAGGCGAATGGGACTGCGGGCTCATCGCCCGCTTATCATGGCGGCGGGATTGATCGGTGCGACGCTTGTCGTCGCCGCGGATCTCGCGGCGCGCACGGTCGCGGCGCCGACGGAGCTGCCTCTGGGTGCGATCACAGCTCTGCTCGGTGTTCCGTTCTTCCTCGTGCAGCTCCGGCGGACGTCGTGATCGAATTCAGGGACCTCGTCGTTTCATATCCCGGCGCGCGACAGAACGCGGTCGACGGCGTCAGCTTCGTCGGCGCGCGCGGACAGCTCACCGCGCTCGCTGGACCGAACGGATCCGGCAAGAGCTCGATCGTGAAAGCACTGCTACGACGCGCCGACATCACGCGCGGATCGGCCTCGATCGACGGTCGTGACGTGCGGTCGCTCTCTTACGCCGAGCTGGCGCGAAACGTCGCCGTTGTACCACAGCGGGAAGAAGCGGCGTTTCCGATCCAGGTGCGCGAGTACGTCTTTCTCGGACGTTACCCGCACCTCGGACTCTGGCGCGCACCATCGAGAGAGGACGATCTCGCAGTAGATCAGGCTCTGTCGCAGGCCGGAGTGGAAGATCTCGCCGACCGCGACACCGATGCTCTGTCAGGCGGTGAATGGCAGCGCGTCCGCATTGCCCGCGCGCTCGCGCAGAAGTCTCCCGCTCTCGTCCTCGACGAGCCGACGACGTTCCTCGATGTCGCCCACGAGATGGGGATCTTCGAGTTGATGTCTTCGCTCGCCCATTCGGGGTTGGCGGTGCTCCTCGTGAGCCACCAGCTCAATCTCGTCGCCCGCTTCGCCGACACGATCGTGCTTCTGGACCGTGGGAAAGTGGCGACGACCGGCTCGCCGACAGAGGTCATGCGAGCCGACACGCTCGAATCGATTTACGGCTGGCCCGTCGTGATCACGCGGGATCCCGCTGTAGGTGCGCCGGCCCTCGTTCCGCTTCGACGTCCGGTCCGACTCTGATTCATACACAACCGACTCTTCAAACCTGAAACCCATGCACAGCAAATCACGATTCGTTTTCTCAGCCTGCGCGCTTTCCCTGGCCGCGGCGCCCCGTGCCAGTGCCCAGGCGAAGGACACGGCGCAGCTCGGAACGGTCGTCGTGTCGGCTACCAAAGTCCCGAGACGCGCCGCGACTCTTTCGCAGGCCGTCACCGTGCTNNGAGTGACGCGAGTGGCGGACGCGCTGCGCGAAGTCCCGGGCGCATCGATCGTTCAGACGGGCTCCTATGGCGGCATCACCTCGCTCTTCCTTCGCGGCGGAGAGAGTCGCTACACCAAGGTGCTCATCGACGGGGTGCCGGTGAATGCGCCCGGTGGTTCCTTCGATTTCAGCCATCTCACCACGGACAACATTGACCGCATCGAGATTGTGCGCGGCCCCGCCAGCGTGCTGTATGGCGCCGACGCCGTAAGTGGCATCGTGCAGATCTTCACGCGCAGGGGCTCGGATCAGGGTCGTGCATCGCTTGGGGCGCGGGGCGGCACTTATCACTCCCTCGACTTCGATGGCGACGCGGTTGCCTCGAGTCCGCTCGGAGGGTTCTCGGTTGGTGCGGCGCATCATTCTACGGACGGCATCATCCCCTTCAACAACGAATACCGAAATGGAACACTGAGCAGCGCGCTGACTCTCGCTCAGGGCGCATCCGGGGACGCCAGAATCGCCGCGAGGTACACCACCGCCGAGTTCCACTACCCCACGGATTTTACTGGACAACCCGTCGACACCAATTCGTATCGGGTGCAGCACCGCCTGACGGTTGGCCTCGATGCTGGACGCATTCTGACGCCGAGAGTTGAAGCGCGATTGCTCGCTGGTAACAACGACGTCTGGGATCTCAGCGAGGACATTGCGGTCCCATTCGGAGGAACGGCGCCACAACATTCCGCATCCAGATCTCGCGGCTATCGCAGGGACGTAGAGGGACGTCTCGTTTTCTCCCTGCCTTCCGACGCCACGGTTACTGTGGGCGGAACGTACGAGAAGGAACACGAGAACAGCTCCAACGCTTCCGGCAACGTCGGGGCGCCGACCACCGAGACGGATTCCTTCGACGCATCGCGTCATAACATCGCCTACTACTCCGAGCTGCTCGGAAATCTCACCGACCGCTTTTCCTACACTGTTGCAGGCCGGGTCGACGACAACTCCGACTACCGCCGATTCGCCACCTACCGGCTCGGCGTGAACGCGGCCGTCCTTCCCGCGCTGAAAATTCGCGCCTCGCTCAGCACCGCGTTCAACGCGCCCGCGTTTAACCAGCTCCGCCCGACTCTCTTTACGGTAGGCAGCCCCGATCTTCGCCCCGAGAGGAGCAGGTCAACCGAGATCGGGCTGATGACGAATTTCCATCCGGATCTTGTGCGGCTCAGCGCGAGCTACTTCAATCAGCGCTTTTCCGATCTGATCCAATTCGTAAATGGCGGACCGCCGGATTTCCTGGGCAGCTTTGCCAACCTTACGGGCGCGACCTCCAACGGCTACGAGGCCGAGCTGCAGCTCACTCCCGTTAGAAACTGGCGGGGAACGGCGAGCTACACGATCGTCAACCCACGCGTCACAGAAGTCGATCCCGCGTTTCAGGGAACTGATCGGGCTGGCGACGAGCTGATTCGCCGGCCAACACATTCCGGCGGCTTTGTCGTGTCATATTCGCGCCCCTGGGGCATGAGTCTGGGCACCGCCGTGAGCTACGTCGGAAAGCGCCCGGACACCGACTTCTCACAGTCCCCGTCGCCACGAGTCACGCTGCCTGCCTATACCAAGGTGGATCTGTCGGCCGAGTATCCGCTCACCGGTCTCAAACGCGGCGGGCTCACGCTCAGCGCCCGGGTGGATAACGTCTTCGACAAGCGCTACGAGGACGTTCTGAACTTTGCCTCGCCGAGGCGGACCTTTCTGATTGGAGGGCGGGCCTCGACGCTCTTTTAACGCGCTGTCGGCTCCGAGCCCAATCCCACCCGGCACTACCTGGGACGTTCGGATGGCACCGCCTTATCATCATCCCGTGAGGCGGTGATTCGGCGTGTTACATTCTCTGAATGCCGCTCCTCGCCACCGAGGCGATCGTCCTCCACGCCTTCGACTACCTCGAGAGCTCTCGGATCATTCGCCTGCTGACGAGGGAGGCAGGCGTGCAATCCGCGCTGGCGAGGGGAGCGCGGAAATCGCGCGGTCGCTACGGCACGGCTCTCGATCTCTTCGCCGAAGGGTCGGCCCAGCTCTACGTCAAACCGAATCGGGAGCTGCACAACCTCGCCAGCTTCGAGATTTCGCGCACGCGTGGTGAGCTGGCGGAAGACATCGGGCGCTTCACGGCCGCGTCCACGATCGCCGAGCTCGCGCTTCGCTTCGCGGGAGAGGCCGACAATCCCCAGCTATACGATACCATAGCGGACGTGCTCGACCGGATCGCTCGCTCCGCCCCGGAGCGCACGATCGAGGATGGCCTCGCCGGCTGCTGGCGCGTCGTCTCTGTTCTTGGATTCACGCCGGAGCTCTCTAGCTGCGCGCTTTGTCACACTCCGCTCCGCGATTCCGATGACACGACCTTCTCGCATTCGTCGGGAGGAATCGTCTGCCCGGCGTGCAGCAAGCTGGCCCCAGGCGGGCGGAGAATTCCGTCGGCCGCGCGCGCGGCCATTCGCCATTGGCTCGAGGGTGACGACTCCGTTCACCTCATCGACGCGGAAGCCCGCTCCCATCAGCGTCTTCTGCGCGAATTCCTCGGCGCGCACCTCGCCGACGATCGCCCGCTCCGGGCGTTCGCCGTCTGGGAGCACGAGCGCTGGAGCGCGGCGTGATTATCGGCACCGCGGGCCACATCGATCATGGCAAGACAGCGCTCGTCAAGGCTCTGACCGGTGTCGATGCCGACCGGCTTCCCGAAGAAAAGCGTCGAGGCATCACGATCGATCTTGGATTCGCGCCGCTCTTGCTCGAGGGCGTCGGCACCGTTGGGGTGATCGACGTCCCAGGCCACGAAGACTTCGTGCGCAGCATGCTGGTGGGCGCCAGCGGGATCGACCTCGGCCTGCTCGTCGTCGCGGCGGACGAGGGAGTGATGCCGCAGACGCGCGAGCATTTGTTGATCCTCGAGCTGCTGAGAATTCCTCAAATCATCGTAGCCCTCACGAAATGCGATCTGGTTGACGACGAGTGGCTCGGACTCGTGCGAAGCGATGTTCTTGCCTTGTTCGACGAATCTCCACTACCGACACCACGCGTCGTCAGCTGCTCGAGCCGGACCCTCGCCGGCCTGGACGAGTTGCGCGGTGTCCTGGGTGAACGATTGGCTAGCGCGAAACCACGCGGCAGCGACGACCTGTTCCGGATGCCGGTCGATCGCGCGTTCACCATAAAAGGAACTGGCACTGTCGTGACGGGAACCGTGTGGAGCGGCGAGCTGCCCGTTGATGCGAGCGTAATCGTCCTCCCGTCCGGCAAGACGGCGAGAGTGAGAAGAATCGAACAGCACGGAAAGTCCGCGGACGCTGCTCGAGCGGGAGGTCGCGCCGCCGTCGCGCTGGCCGGACTCGACGTCAGCGAAGTTTCGCGCGGCTCCGTCCTCGTCCGCGACGAACACTGGCAGCCGACCTCACTCTTCGAGGCGGTGGTCACCCTCGAGCCCGGCATGGGAGCAGCCCTGACCCCGCGGACTCGACTGCGGCTTCACGCCGGCGCGTCCGAAGTTGGCGCGCGGCTGGTGTCCGCCGCCGCGGAACCCGGCTCCGGTGCGGCCGCCCTGATGCGCGTCACGACCGATGCTCCGCTCGCCATTCGGGGCGGCGACAGATTTGTCCTCCGGCTTCCCGCGCCGCTTCGGACAATTGGAGGCGGCGTCGTGATCGACCCTTATGCGCGCCGCCGCCCCTTGCCGCACCCCTCCGTCCAGGAATTGGACAAGCTCTCCGCTGAGAGCGGGGCACGCCTGGCCTACACGCTGGAGGCCGAGTCCGGGCGCGGCGTTTCGGCGCACGACATTCCGGTGCGGGCCGGTTGCGCCCCTGCTGAGGCGCACAACCTCATCGGGCAGAGCGGCGCGTGGGGCGGAACGAACAACCTTTTTACGCCCGTGGCTGTCGAAAGAGTTATGGGAAGCGTAAGGCGAATAATCGCGGAGTACGAGATAACTGCTCCACTGTCCATGGGCGTTCCCGCGCGGACTCTCAGGGAAGGGCTTCGCGTCGATGAAGAACTGGCCGACATCTCGATTCGTGAGATGGAGCGAGCCGGGGAGATAGAGTCCGATGGACCCCTGGTGCGCAAAACCGGTTGGGTGCCTTCCCCCAGCGATCGCGATGTCGAAGCGAGCAACCACCTGGTGCATGATATTTGCTCAGGGACCCAGGAGCCGCCGAGCGTGGGAGAGCTGGTCTCGCGCTACGGTAGCTCGGTTCCAGCCCTGCTTCGATTTCTGGAACGGCAGGGGCGAATCGTGCAGGTGGAGACGGATCGCTATTATGACCGGAGCACGCTCGAGGCAATGATCGGGCGGCTCAGGACGAAGCTGGTTCCGGGACAGGTCTATGTCCCTGGCCAGCTTCGAGATGTGCTCGGGTTCTCGAGAAAATACCTCATCCCTTTCCTGGAGTTCTGTGATCGAAACGGCATTACGGAAAGACGGGGGGAAGGCCGGATTCTGCGGCAAACAGGTGGAATTTTGCTTGACACTTCCCGAGCTCATTCATAACTTCGCAGCAGAAGAACAAATGTCCACCTTTGTAGGAGTTAGCGTCTAGAGACCCTCTTTCGTCAGCATTTGGAGACAACATGAAGCACCTGTGGCGGGCGCTGTTCGTAGTGCTCGTGCTCGGCGCGTTCATGCCAAGTCGTTCGGCGGCGCAGGGAGCTTCATCCCAGACCGGCGGAGGACAAGGCGCCGGGTTGCAACTGGGACAGAACTTTCCGAACCCAGTCAACCAGGATACACGGATTCGGTTCGTCATTGGCGATGCGCAGGACTGCACCGACTCCGGACGTCAACACCGCGTAAGTCTGCGGATCTATAACCTTCTGGCGCAGCAGGTCGCTGTGCCGGTTCTGCAGGGCGGTGTGGGGAATGTCGCCGGCGGCGAGCCGCTGGAAAGTCTGCTGTTGACCTGCGGCGAGTACATCGTGTATTGGGATGGCAAGTACTCGCAGACGGGCGAAGATGTGGCATCGGGGATCTACCTCTATCGACTGGAAGTTGATGGCAAGGTCCTCGTCAAGAAAATGATCGTCAGAAAGTAGGAACACGACTTATTTGAGACGCGTCCTGGCAGAAACAGGGCGCGTCTCTTTGTCTTTTTGTGGCCGAAGTGTGCAAGGTTGGCGGGTTGTGTCGGCACCAGCGTTGCACGGTATTAGGGGACTCGCGGCGTTCTCCCACCAGGGCAACCATGATCAATCCAGACCGCCTCACCGTCAAAGCGACCGAAGCCCTCAACGAAGCTGTGGACCTCGCTCGCCGGGCGGGGAACCCCCTCGTCTACGACCTGCACCTTCTGCTTGCGCTCCTCTCCCAGGACGAGGGAATCGTCGTCCCGATCCTGCAGAAGCTCGGCGTCGGGGTCACGCAGCTGCGCGAAGCGGTAGGGCGGGAGATGGCGCGCTACCCGAAACAGTCGAATGCGCAGCCGACGCTCTCGCGAGAGATCAACCAGGTATTTGACAAGGCGGAAGCGGACGCGAAGAAGCTGGGGGATGAGTTCGTTTCGACCGAGCATTTCCTCCTCGCGCTGTCCGACGTGAAGGGCGCGGAGAGCAGGAATCTTCTCAACGGCGTCGGCGCGACACACGACGCGCTGCTGGAGGCGCTCCAAACGGTCCGCGGCTCGCACCGCGTCACCGACCAGACTCCGGAGAACCAATACCAGGCGCTACAGCGCTACACCCGAGACCTGACCGATGCGGCACGCAAGGGGAAGCTCGATCCGGTAATCGGACGCGACGAAGAAATCCGCCGCGTCATTCAGGTGCTCTCGCGCCGGACCAAGAACAATCCTGTTCTCATCGGCGAGCCCGGTGTGGGCAAGACGGCGATCGCCGAAGGCCTCGCGCAGCGAATCGTCAACGGCGATGTCCCCGAAGGCCTGAAGAACAAGAGATTTCTCTCCCTCGATCTCGCCGCGCTCGTCGCCGGCGCAAAATTTCGCGGCGAGTTCGAAGAGCGGCTCAAAGCCGTGCTGAAAGAAGTCACCGAGGGGGAAGGGCAATTCATCATGTTCATCGATGAAATGCACAATCTTGTCGGCGCAGGGAAAGCCGAGGGGTCGATGGACGCCGGTAACATGCTCAAGCCCATGCTCGCGCGCGGCGAGCTTCGCGTGGTGGGAGCTACCACTCTCGATGAATATCGGAAGCACATCGAAAAGGACGCGGCCCTCGAGCGCCGCTTTCAGCCAGTTTACGTCGGCGAGCCGTCGGTCGAAAGCACGATCGCGATTCTGCGCGGGCTGAAGGAGAGGTACGAGTCGCATCACGCCGTTCGCATTACCGACGCCGCTATCGTCGCCGCCGCGACGCTCTCCAATCGTTACATCGGCGATCGGTTCCTTCCTGACAAGGCTATCGACCTCATCGACGAAGCCGCATCGCGCATGCGCATCGAGATCGACTCGATGCCCCAGGAGATCGACGAGGTCGAACGGCGCATCACGCAACTGGAGATCGAGCGGCAGGCGCTGCAGAAGGAGAAGGACAAGGATTCGCGCGACCGGCTCAAGGCGCTTGAACGGGAGCTGGCCGAGCTGCGTGAGAAATCCGCCGGGATGAAGGCGCAGTGGCAGCAGGAGAAAGACACCCTCGGCGCCGTCGGCAAATTCGGCCAACAACTCGAGCAGGCTCGTATCGAAGCCGAGCGGGCAACGAGGGCCGGCGATCTGCAAAAGGCGGCCGAGATCACATACGGACAGATCCCTCAACTCGAACGCCAGATGAAGGAAGCCGAGCAGAAGCTCGCCAGCAAGCAGGCTGGCGGCGCGCGCTTCCTCAAGGAGGAAGTCACGGCCGAGGATATCGCGGAGATCGTCTCCCGCTGGACGGGAATTCCGGTGACCAGGATGATGGAGGGCGAGCGAGAGCGGCTGACGAAGCTGGAGAAGGAGCTCGCAAAGCGGGTAATCGGCCAGGACGAGGCGGTCGGCGCAGTCGCCAACGCCGTCCGTCGCTCGCGCGCGGGACTGCAGGATCGGGTAAAGAATCACGAACACATCTTCGTCCTCGGACCAACCGGCGTCGGGAAGACGGAGACCGCTCGCGCGCTGGCGGAGTTTCTGTTTGACAACGAGCAGGCGATGGTCCGCATCGATATGTCGGAGTACANNGAGGGCGGCCAGCTCACCGAAGCCATTCGCCGGCGCCCGTACTCAGTCGTTCTCTTTGATGAGATCGAGAAGGCGCATCCGGACGTCTTCAACATTCTGCTGCAGATCCTCGATGACGGCCGACTCACCGATTCACAGGGGCGGACCGTCGATTTCCGGAATTCCGTCATCATCATGACATCGAACATCGGGAGCACCTACATCCTCGAGCACACAGGCGACGACCGTGCGGTGGTCGAGGCACAGGTGACGAACGCTCTCAGGCAGCACTTCCGTCCCGAGTTTCTCAATCGCGTCGACGACATCATCATCTTCCGTCCCCTTGGCAAGCCGGAGATCGAGCACATTATCGACCTCCAGCTCGCGAGGCTGGAGAAGCTGCTGGCCGACAGAAAGCTCACCTTCGAGCTGACGCCGGGTGCGCGGGAAATCCTTGCCACCGAGGGCTACGATCCCGCCTTCGGCGCGCGTCCCCTGAAGCGGGCGATTCAGCGGTTGCTGCAGAACCCGCTCGCGCTCGCCGTTCTCGAGGGCAAGTTCAGCGAGGGAGATCACATCATCGTCGATCGCGATACGAAGGGAGAGCTCACCTTCCGAAGGGCGAAAGAGCCAGCGCTTGCCGGCAGATAACCATCTCCTCAACGCAACGCTCAGCCACGGGGCGGGGTCACTGGCGGCGGATGAACAGTACATCCGCAACGCGCTCGATCTCGCCCGCGAGGCGGGGAAGCGAAACGAGGTGCCGATTGGGGCGGTGATCGTTCGCGAAGGATCGATAATCGCCGCGGCAAGCAATCGAACTGTGCGAGACCAGGATCCGACGGCTCACGCCGAGCTGTTGGCGATACGAGAGGCGTCGTCGAAACTCGATCGCTGGAGGCTGGACGACTGCACGCTGTATGTGACACTCGAGCCGTGCGCCATGTGCGCTGGCGGTATCGTTCTTTCCCGCATGAAGCGAGTTGTGTTCGGGGCGTGGGACGGCAAAGCGGGCATGGCCGGGTCGGTGGAAGATCTGCTTCGGCATCCTCGGCTCAATCACCGGGCGGAAGTGAGAGCGGGCGTCCTTGCGGCGGAATGTGGAGCGCTCCTCGAGGAGTTTTTCAAGCGCCAAAGAGTTGAAGAAGGTTCGGCCCCCCGATAAGTTGCGAGGC
>PKVB01000216.1 GCA_003131365.1 Gemmatimonadota bacterium
TCGGCGAGGAGTCGGAAAAGTATCCGGCGAGCGAGGACGAGGGGCGGCGACTCACGACTCCAGCCGTACTCGGAAAGGCGTCGCACCGCCGTTATCGTTCCGATGTTGGCGAAGTCGGTGGCGTGTCGCCCCGGAAGTGAAAGAACCGACTGATTCCACATTCCATCGCGGGACTGCGTAACCGCGAGCCTGATGGCGGGCCGGTGCGAATACGGAAGCCAGTCGAAGTCGGGCGAAGCCGGGTCAGCGGTGCGCGCGACCTCGGTCATCGCCCGGTACTTGATGGGCGCCGACGCGTGCTCGAGCAGCCAGCTCAACGGAAAGGAGACTGGCTCCGGGGCGGATGCTGTTATCGTTGGGGCTGGTTCGAAGGCGGTACTGGGTGCAGTCACAGGCGGCGCTCGGCACGCTGAAAGGAGCAATACTCAAAGCCGGCGAGCTGGATGAGCCGCCGGCAGCGGGGAAGAATAGCACGATTTCGTTCCGGCGCCTAGGGGCGGGACGCTAAGTCACTGAAAGAGAACAGGTTAGGGAGTGGGAACTGCAACTGAACGAGAGGGGAGCTATTTGCTTTCAAGTTGGTAGCTGTCAGCATTACTACGTCGGGACGTTACAGGCGTAAATCGAGGCACAAGCTACTCCCGTTACCCCTTCATCGCACTCCAACCTTTTCTTGATCTATGGCGTATAACATCCGTGGCGCCAGTTCGGCGTCCAACACACATCTCCAGGAGAGAAGGATGAAGGCTATTCGCATCGCCACGCTGGCTGCTGCCCTCTGCGTTGGCATGACATCGGTCGCCGCTGCCCAGGGCGTCCCACCTCAGGGCCAGGGCGAAATGCGCCGTGGCGGCGGAATGGGCGGAATGCTCCTCAAGGACATCACCTTGACGGATGCGCAGAAAAACCAGATCAAGACGATCCGCGAGAAGTACATGCCGCAGCAGATGGAGCTTCGCAAAGCGGCTCAGGCCACTGGTGGTCCGCCGGACGAGGCGACGCGCGCCAAAATGATGGATCTCCAGAACAAGCAGGCCGCCGAGATTCGCGCGATCCTCACCGCCGATCAGCAGGTGACGTTCGACAAGAATCTGGCCGAGATGAAGTCGCGCATGGAAGGTCGCCGCAACGGCAGCAGCTAAGCCCCAACTACAACTGCGGCTCCAGGGCCGCGAGCGTGTAGTTGCTCTTCGGGTTCCAGAGGATCCAGCTCTGGAACCCGTTGTCGTATCCAGCCTTCTTCTGGGCTCGAATCTGCGCCGCCTCGTAGCGGGGAGCACCGAGCGTGAAGTCCTGGTACCACGGGATGATGAGAGCGGCGTTCGGAATCGAATCACTCCGGGCGATCGCGTCCTTGAGCGCGTGATCGATGGTCTGGTATGGATGCGCGTTCGGATTCCGAAGCTTGTACGTGCCGCGCGCGAAGTGCGACGGGTAGATCATCGGCAGCACGACGTCCACCTGGTCGACGAACATCTCCCACCGCTGGCCGATTCCCATGTCGCTGGTGTCCGTCGCCGTGAGTCCAAACACATCAGCGGTAACGCGGATGCCTTGCGGCTTGAGCGCTTTGCGGAGGAAGCCAAGCTGATCGCGAATGACCTGTGCGCGGGTGCGGCCGTTTGCCAGCGGATAAACGGTCTCGTTGATCAGCCGCTT
This sequence comes from Gemmatimonadota bacterium, assembly GCA_003131365.1. Lineage (GTDB taxonomy): Bacteria > Gemmatimonadota > Gemmatimonadetes > Gemmatimonadales > Gemmatimonadaceae > UBA4720. The sequence goes on from PKVB01000216.1 coordinate 1,660, forward strand.
CTCGTCGGGAAAGCGCACGTAGTCGAACTGGACTTCGCTGAAGCCGACCTCGTATGCCTCGCGCGCGAGGTCGGCGGCGTACTGCCAGACGACGCGCTGGTGCGGATCGAGCCACGGGTGGCCGTTCTTGTCGAGCCATGGTTTGAGGTCGGATTTCCGCTTGATGGCGAGATCCAGCCTCTTCTGGGCGAGGAGTGGATCCTTAGCGACGACGATGCGCGCGATCGGGTAGATGCCGTTCGCGGTCATCGTGTCGAGAACGGCGCGCAGCTTCGAGCGCGACATCCAGTGTCCATCGGCGGTGTCGGCGCCGATCTCCCGCGCCAGCGGAACTCTCGACCGGTAGAGCACGAACCCGCGGTCATCCTTCACATCGATGACGAGGGCGTTGATCTCGGTCTTCCTGGCGACATCGATCAGTCGATCGAGCTTGCTACCGAGTGCCGCCCATCGATTCACATAAAGGCCGCGAAGCGTGTCGGGGGTCGGAACGTGAGCGACGGGCACGACTGAATCGATTCTCGCCGGTCTGGAAGATGCGGCTGCCTTGCCGCGCGATACCGGGAACAAATCACCGCTCTGAGCGCCCTTGTCCCCTTGGCACGCAAGCAAAACCGAGCAGAGCGCGATCGTTCCTATCCGTGCCGTGTTCATTCTCTTTGGTATCGTGGGGGGCGCGACGCGCCCGGGGTCAGAGCGCGTTGATCTCGGCGTTGGCGTCGGAGAGGTAACCCATCTCCCTCACCACGCTCTGTGCCTGCTGAGTGACCATGGTGAGGCCGGTCGGCTGAGCGTTGAGACCGCCGGTGCGGAATCGCACCAGCTCGAGGCGCATCGATCTGAGGAGATGACGGCAGTTGTCCAGCTTCTCCTGGGCTTCTTTTTTCTTGCGCCCGATCTCCGCGATGGCGCGGCGCTGCCGCCGCAGCATCGCGAGACGGCGCACTCGTCCCTCGCTCGCGCTGTAGTCGAGCGGATTCGCCTGGGATTCGAGCATGGTTATCTCCCTCTCGACACCTTCCGGCGTCTCACGGCCGGCGCTGCGATCCATGTCAGAGAGCGTAAGCGCGAGCTGCTGCACCTTTCTGAACACCGCGTCGGCGGATGCAGCAACTTCTGGAATCTGCTCTCTCTCATCGGGAGGCATGTTCAGGAGCTGCCGATGGATCTCGCGATGATCGCTTTCCGCTTCACGAATGGCGGATCCATACCGCGAGTCCGCGAATGGCGCGGGCGATCCAGCGGGGATCGGATTGAGGCTCGTCGTCGGGCCACCAATCCTCGGGTAGGGCTGAAAAGGCTGCATCGTCGGCAGAGGAGAGATCGGGGAGAACATTCCCTGCCCGCGCGACCGCGCCCGGGCGCGAACCTCAGCGCGCTTCTTGTCGTCGAACAGCGCGCGCGCATCGTCGATCGTCTCGGCTGCAACATCGAAGAGCAGCCGCTCGCGTGGCTGACGGAATACGTCGTGCCAATCGTAGCCCGCGGCCCAGAGCTTCGAGTACTTGAACGCGAGGGCCACGGTCCAGATGACCGTGAGCGCGATGAAGTCGTGATTCGAGAAGAGCGAGATCGGAACGAGGATCGCGTTTACGGCGAGATAGGGCGCCAGCTTGCGCCGGAACGACACTACCATCGGCGCGTTCCACTTGCTCAGCTCTTCCGGGCTGGGCTGGGAGGGCGTGTACGGTGACTGCGTCGGTGGCGTGTAGCGATCCCGCAGGGGCTCGGTGATTTCGCGCTCGCGCGTGTTGGCCCGCGTTCCCGCCGTCGATGCGGCAGATGAAGCACGAGTCGCGAGCGTCGGCATCGAGCCGCCATCCAGAGCAACGGCGAAGGCGGCCGCGCTCGGGAAGCGATCGGCCGGATCCTTCTCCAGGCACATCATCACGGCGCGCGAGAGATCCTGGGGCAGGTCGGGCCAGCGTTCGTCCACGGGGATCGGCTTCTCGGAGAGATGCTTCACCAGCATGGAAGGCGTGTTGTTGGCGACGAATGGCGGCTGACCGCACAGCATCTGATAGCCGACCACGCCGAGTGAGTAGAGATCGCTGCGTCCATCAATAGCGCTATCACCGGCGGACTGCTCGGGCGACATGTATGCCGGAGTTCCGATCGCCATTCCTGTTGCGGTGAGCCGCGAGTCGCCGCTGTCGGTGAGGGCGCGCGCGATGCCGAAGTCCGTCACCATGGCGCGACCCGTCTCTTCATCGATGATGATGTTGTCCGGCTTGATATCGCGGTGGATGACGTTGCGGTTGTGCGCGTATGACAGCGCATCGGCGACTTCGCGCAGAATGCGCCGCACTTCCACCGGCGCTATCGGACCGTGCTGCTGGAGGCGTTGGCCGAGGTTGTCGCCCTTGATATAGGACATGACGAAGTAGACAAGATTGTCTTTCTCTTCGACGGTGTAGATCGGAACGATATTCGGGTGATTGAGTTGCGCGGCAGTCTCCGCCTCGCGCAGGAATCGCTGGCGGATGTCGGCGCGGAAACTCAGCTCCGGCGGCAGGACCTTGATCGCGATCTCGCGCTTGAGACGCCTGTCCCGGGCGCAGTACACGATACCCATACCGCCGCGACCGACCTCGCTCTCTAGCTCATAGTTTGCAGAGAGGACCTGAGCCACATGTGTACCGAGCTCGTCGGTTGGACTAATTGGCATTTGGCCGCGTCAATTCAGCAGGTCCCGCGTTGCGATTCGTGCCGTGCTGGCGTAAAACCACGAGAGCAAAAGATGCAGTAAGGGAGGGCTCTGGAGTAGTATCTAAATAAGAATCTTGTCCTCGGAATTGACAATGGCACAGCGACAAACATTACCTGTTCTCCCTTTGAGGGGGACTGTGATTTTCCCGGGCCTTACCCAGCCGATAGCGGCGGGCCGGCCTTCAACCCTCCGTGCGATCGAGGCTGCCCTCAAGGGCGACCGGCTCGTGTTCGCCGTCGCGCAGCGCGACAACACCGAGGAGCCAACGGCGGACATCCTGTATTCGATGGGCGTCATTGCGCGCATCGGTCAGATCCAACGTGGGCTTGGCGGCGTACAGCTCCTGTTGCAAGGCGAGCAGCGCGCGACCGCCCTTCAATATTCGACTGCGGACGGATACCTGAGCGCAGTAACCGTTCCGGCTGAGGAGATGACTCCTCAAACTGAAAACGATCCTGCGTTCACTGCGTTACAGAAAGAGACCCGCGAGCGGGCGGCTGAGCTCGGTGAGCGCAGAGGACTTCCAGAGGAAGTCGTTCATCAGGTGCTCGATTCCGTCACCGAGCCGGGCCGTTTTGCGGACCTGGTCGCCGGCTATATCGAGCTTCCCGTGGCTGAAAAGCAGGGACTGCTGGAGACGCTGAGCGTGGAGGAGCGGCTGCGCCGGGTTCTCGTCCACGTGCAGCGGCAGGTTGGCCTCCTCGAGGCGCAGGAAGACATCAAGTCGCAGGTTCAGGAGGAGCTGGGCGAGCGGCAGCGCGAGATGTACCTGCGCGAGCAGCTCAAGGCGATCCAGAAGGAGCTGGGCCGCAAGGACGAGAAGGGCAACGAGGTCGACGAGCTCAAGAAGAAGATCGAGACGTCGAAGATGCCGAAGGACGTCGAGGAGAAGGCCATCCAGGAGCTCAAGCGCCTGGAAGCGATGCCGCCGATGTCGGCCGAAGCCACCGTCGTGCGCAACTACCTCGACT
>PKVB01000125.1 GCA_003131365.1 Gemmatimonadota bacterium
GCGGACAGAAGCAGCGCCTCGCGGTCGCGTGCGCGCTGGTCGGAAACCCCCAGCTCCTTTTTCTGGACGAGCCCACGACGGGTCTCGATCCAGTATCGCGGCGGCAGCTGTGGGACCTGATCGCAAAATTCCAGGCGGAGGGAAAGACGATCGTTCTCACCACGCACTACATGGAAGAGGCTGAGCGGCTTTGCGATCGCGTAGCGATCGTGGATCACGGTCGAGTGATCGCACAGGGGACGCCACGCGAGCTGATAGAGTCCGTGGATGTTTCGCATCTTCCGCCGCCCGAGTCTCGAACCACGTCCGTAACGCTCGAGGATGTGTTCGTTTCTCTGACGGGCAGGACTCTGCGCGATGAGTGAGCCGCGTTCATTGGACCCCGAAGAGGGTCGCGCCAGAACCAAGCGGGTGCCTTTTCCGCTCACCGAGGAACAGGCCTCCCGCCCACGCCTACCGTTCATGCGTCGCCCTTTCATGAAGCGCTCGATGGTTCAGCTCACGCTGGTGCGCTTCCGCGAGTTCATTCGCGAGCCCGAAGCAGTTTTCTGGACGTTCATCTTCCCCATCCTCCTCGCGGCAGGATTGGGAATCGCCTTCAGACAACGCGGGCCGGACAAGGTGCAAGTCGGCGTCGTCACGGGTTTGGCAGGAACCGGCGCGGTGGTCCAGTCTCTCGCCCGGGATTCCACTCTCGTAGTTACGACGTACGACGACAGCGCGGCGGCACGCGCTCTTCGCACGGGAAAAGTTGCGCTGCTCGTTGTTCCCGGATCGGCAAAGGAGAGCGTCCGCTACGTCTACGATCGCGGACGCAGCGAAGCGGTGAACGCGCGCTTGATGGTGGACCGCGCCGTCCAGACGGNNTCGACTTCCTCATTCCCGGCCTGCTCGGCATGAATCTCATGGGGAGCAGCATCTGGGGACTGGGATTCTCCATCGTCACAGCGCGCAGCAAGAAGCTGCTCAAGCGATTGATGGCGACGCCGATGTCGCGCGCGCAGTATCTCCTCTCGTACCTGTGTTCACGACTGGTTTTTCTGATTCTGGAAGTCGTGACCCTCGTTGGCTTCGGACACTGGGCGTTCGGCGTTCCGCTGCGCGGCTCGCTCGCGACGCTGCTTTTGATCTGCCTGCTCGGGGCGGTCTCCTTTGGCGGCTTGGGTCTGCTCACGGCATCACGGGCGCGCACGACGGAAGCCGTATCAGGAATCATGAACTTCATCATGCTGCCGATGTGGATTTTCTCGGGTGTGTTCTTCTCGTCCGCGAATTTTCCCCACGCCGTTCAGCCGTTCATCAAGCTGCTTCCCCTCACAGCTGTAAACGATGCGCTCCGCGCCAACATGCTCGAAGGAGCGTCGTTCGCCGCCGTCACTCCTCAAATGCTCGTCATTCTGGTCTGGGGAGTAGTCACGTTCTTTGCCGCGCTCAAGCTGTTCCGGTGGCGTTGATGTCGTGAGCGACACCTCGGCGACCGCACCCCGGAATCTTCTCGCGGTCAACGAGGCGCTCTCGATCCCGCGAAGCGAGCTCGACGTGCGGGTGTCGAGGTCGTCGGGCGCCGGCGGACAGCACGTGAACAAGACATCGTCGCGCGTGGAGATCTTCTGGAACGTTCTCGGATCGCGCGCACTTACCGACGAGCAGCGCGCGCGCCTTCGAGAGAAGCTCGCGTCCCGACTCACGACCGAAGGGAGTATCCGCGTCGTCGCGAGCGACATGCGGAGCCAGGGCCGCAATCGGGAACTGGCAGAGGAACGACTCGCCGATCTCGTCAGGCGAGCGCTCATCATTCCCAGAAAGCGACGGGCGACGAAGCCCACGAGGGCCGCAAAGGAAGCACGCCTCGATTCAAAGAAGCGGCACTCGACCAAGAAGCGCGATCGCAGGGATACGCCGCTCGATTGAACGATAGACGCGGCCATGCCTCGCGCGCGCAGATAATCGCTGCGTTTGCATCGATCTATCTGGTCTGGGGATCGACATATCTCGCGATCAGCTACGCCGTCGAGACGATTCCGCCGTTCATCATGGGTGGAACTCGTTTCGTGATCTCCGGCGCAATGCTCTACCTGTGGGCGCGATCTCGCGGAGCGCCGAGGCCGACTCGCCTCCACTGGCGAAACGCGATCATTGCGGGCGGGTTTCTTCTTCTCGGTGGAAATGGAGCAGTCGTATGGGCGGAGCAGTTCGTTCCGTCGGGCCTCAGCGCGCTGCTGGTGTCGATTCTTCCGTTCTGGCTCGTGATCATCGAGTGGGTGAGGCCCCCGCGCAGACGTCCGAGTGGTGCCGTCCTGATTGGACTCATCCTCGGCTTCGCTGGAATCGTCGTGCTCGTGGGACCGTCCGGCGCCGGCGGTCACGGCGACGTGAGGCCGATCGGTGCGCTGGTGCTGATACTCGGCTCCTTGTCGTGGGCGATCGGATCCTTCTGGTCGCGCGACGCACAGTTGCCTGAGTCCGGACTGCTCACCACGGGGATGGAGATGCTCGGCGGCGGCGTGCTGCTGCTGATCGTTGGAGCAGCAACGGGCGAGATCGCTCACACCAACATTCATTGCATCTCGAGCGCATCTGCCGTGGGCCTGCTCTATCTCATCACTTTCGGGTCGCTGCTCGGCTTCACATCGTTCATCTGGCTGTTGGACAAAGTCTCTCCGGCCAGACTCGGAACGTACGCCTACGTCAATCCAATCGTAGCCGTACTGTTGGGATGGGCAATCGCGGGTGAGAGGTTGTCGATTCGGACTGGCATAGCCNNTCTCATTACGACGGCGCGGAGCACAAATGCCAGTTAAACGGGCTAGTGCCCCGCCCTGTGATCACCACGTTGCGCCAGAAGGAATTCCCGGACGGCAGCCAACGACGCCGAGTCAGCCGTAGCGATTCTCACCTCTCCGCCACGCGGCAGATCCGCGTACGTGTAACGAATCAGAGCCTTGTTCCGGCTCATGACCTGGGTTCCCGGCATCTCGCGCATGTGGACGAACTCCGGGGTGGAGAAATCTCCCGCCTGAAATGCGTGTTCAATGANNATTCAATGAGCTTCATGTGTGCGCGTATCTGAGCAACAGCGAGCGGATCAGCGCCTTTCATTTCGAGTGCTATTCGGCCGCCATTCGGCAGGACGTCGAAGCGGTGCGCAGATCCGTACTGATCGACTCCCATTGCCATCTTTCCGCGCTCCTGCAAAGCAGCGAACGAACTGTCTCGTTGCGCCTTACTGGAGTCGGTTCCACCATGCATGGCGGCGTGTTGCGCCGGAGTCATCGCGCTGTGGTCCATGGGCTTTGATGGGGCCGTATCAGTTGACTGCGCCATCCCATGCTTCGCGCAAAAGACGCTCAATGCAAGGAGACCGAACAGGGCCGCCTTTGTAGGAAGAAATGACATTGTTTCTCCAGGTTGGTGACCAGCTGCCGCTCTGTGCGGCTTGGCTTGATAGTTACGTCGCCTGACCTTTCCTGGCTGGGACTAAAGTTCCCCTCGTTCGCGGATGGTTCCTAAGGGGCGGATTCGGCCAGCTCCTCAAGAATCCCGAGGTCGAGGACTCGATATTTCCCCTCGCCGACTCTTTCGATCGCCCCCAATCGTCGCAATCCACGAAGCGCTCGGACGACGACCTCCCGGACAGTTCCAAGTTCTTCTGCGAGAGCTGTTTGTGTCATGCCGAGCGAGAACGCCGCGTTCTTTCGTGCGCCAGCCCTCGACGGGGCAGAGGTAATTGTCGTCTGGTGCCGCTGCAGAATGAACTGCGCGAGTCGCGTTTGCACGCTGTTCACGGTAATCTGATCCACTCTCTCCACCAGGGCTTCGATTCGGCGCGAGAGACGCTTCAAGAAGAAGAATGCGAGCGCGGGGTCTACGGCGATCGCTCGTCTGACCGCGCCCTCGGGGAGAAACAAGCATCGCGTTGGCTCCGCGGCGATCGCCGTCGCGGGATAGCGGCCGCCGGTAAAGAACGGCACTTCTCCAAGGGTGGCACCGGGCTCACCGGAATGAATGACCAGTTGGCGACCACCGCTACCGCGAACGATGCGCACCATCCCCTCGAGCACGAGGATGATGCCTTCCGAGCGATCGCCCGCAGACCAGAGGATCTCACCTGTAGAGAACTGCTTCTCTACGGACTGCTCGAGCAGCGTCTCCCGGCCGACTGAGCTCAGAGCACCGAGTAGTTGATTCCTTGCGTCGACTTGGCTCAATGGACGAATACAGATGGAGGCAAAGGCCGAGGCTGGTGAAAGTACGCCATTGTTTTCATTGTGGGACAAATTGGGGTCGGGGATCCAATAGTCGCGACCTTCCGTCGCACATCTCGCTGAACAAATGATCACCGATAAGTTGACAGTCCACACAATCGCCTAATCGGAGTCGAATGCAAAAGAGAGTGTCATGCCCCGTAGCTATCTGGGCATTGACACCTCGTCTAGATTTTTTTTTGATCCCTTCTAAAGGAGAATATCTTGGGCGCCAACGGACGAACTTCGAATAAGCCGNNCTGGTTCACGGACTCTGGCTCACACCGAGAAGCTGGGAAGGGTGGATCGACCGCTATCAGAAGGCTGGTTACAACGTCATCGCCCCCTCCTGGCCGGGACTCGAAGGAGAAGTCGAAGCCGTTCGCAAGAATCCGTCGCCGCTCAAAGGTCTCAAGCTCAAGACTGTCGTCGATCACTACGACCGCATCATTCGCAAGCTCGACGCGCAGCCAATCCTGATGGGCCACTCGTTCGGCGGCCTCATCGTGCAAATGCTGGTTGATCGCGGACTCGGATCAGCCGGAGTTGTCGTGGATTCGGCACAGTCGGCTGCCGTACCGGTTTTGCCACTCTCGACGGTCTGGGCAACGATCACGGTGCTCGGTAACCCGTTCACGTTCAACGCGGCCGTTGGCCTGAGCCCGGAGAAATTCAACTACGCGTTCACGAACGAGCTCGATGCCGTAGAATCGAAGAACGTCTACGATCGGTATCAGATCCCGGGCAGTGGTCGTATCCTCTGGGATGCGGCGCTCTCCCTCCTGAATCCGAACGCGTCGTCCAAGGTGAACTACGCCAACAATAACCGCGCGCCTCTCCTGTTCATCGCCGGCAGCAACGATCACCTCGTTCCTCCGTCCATCAACAAGGCCAACGTGCGCAAGTACATCAAGAACTCTTCCGCCGTCACGGACTATCGGGAGTTCCCGAATCGCACGCACCACACTGTCGGGCAGAAGGGATGGGAAGAAGTTGCGGATTTTGCGATCCAATGGGCAACCGAGCACGCGCGCGATCAGGTAACTTTGGCTGATGTCAAATCGGCGTTCCCGCCGACTACGACACAATCCGGGACCAGGAGCACCGAGATTCGCACCTGAATCCTGAGGCCTGATTCCGCTGAATCACATTGATTCTGCTGATTCTGTTGATTTCGATTAGAGAGGCATCATGACGGCACCGATCGCGGCAACTCCCTCGAGGCCTGCGCCGAACGTCGACCAGACTTTTCCAAAGTTGACGCCGGCGCAGATCGAACGCGTTGCCGCGCATGGCCGCACACGCCGCATCGAGCGTGGTGAAGTGCTCGGCGCCGTGGGAAAGGTGACTCCACTGTTCTTCGTTGTCCTCACGGGAACCATCGAGGTCGTTCAGCCGGGCGGCAACGGGAAAACCACGACCGTAACAACCATTAGCCCTGGCGAGTTCACCGGCGAAGTTTCCATGCTCTCAGGCCGCCCCTCGCTCGTGACTCTTCGAGTTGGCGAGCCGGGCGAGGTGATCGAAGTCCAGCGCGATGATCTCCTGTCGCTCATACAGGTAGACGCGGAGTTGAGCGAGATATTCGTGCGTGCGTTCCTCCTCCGCCGGGCGGGACTGGTAGCAGGAGGGTTTGGAGATGTGGTGCTGGTGGGGTCGAATCATTCCTCCGACACGCTTCGTATCAAGGAGTTCCTGACCCGGAACCTCCACCCATACGTATTTATCGACCCGGATCGCGATGCCGGCGTTCAGGACCTGCTGGATCGTTTCGAGTTTGCGATCGTGGATCTGCCGGTACTCATCTGTCGTGGCAATGCCGTCCTTCGTAACCCGACCAATCGGCAGATCGCCGATTGCCTCGGCTTCAACGAGGCGATCGATCAGGTACACGTCCGCGATGTTGTGATCATAGGCGCCGGGCCAGCCGGGCTCGCGGCCGCGGTGTACGCTGCGTCAGAAGGGCTCGACGTCCTCGTTGTCGAGGCGAACTCACCTGGTGGACAGGCCGGCTCCAGCTCGAGGATCGAGAATTACCTCGGCTTTCCCTCGGGCATCTCTGGTCAGGAGCTCACGGCCCGCGCGTACACGCAGGCCCAGAAGTTCGGCGCGGAAGTAATGATTGCGGAAGGCGCGACGCGCCTCGACTGCACGCGCAAAGCGTACACGATCGAGATCGACAACGGCCCGCGCGTACCGGCACGTACGGTCATCATCGCCACGGGCGCGGAGTATCGAAAGCTGCCTATAGAGAACATCTCGAAGTTCGAAGGAGCCGGCGTGTACTACGGCGCGACGTTCATCGAGTCACAGCTGTGTGAAGGCGAAGAGGTAGTGGTAGTTGGTGGAGGCAACTCCGCCGGCCAGGCCGCGGTGTTCCTCGCGCAGACGGCGAGCAAGGTGCACGTGCTCGTCCGCTCGAGAGGTCTCGCCGAATCCATGTCGCGCTACCTGATCCGACGTATCGAAGAAAGTCCCACGATTGTGCTGCGGACGTGCACCGAGCTCATCGCGCTCGAAGGAAACGGCCAACTCGAGCGAGTTCAATGGCGGAAGGACAATGAGCCCGGCGAGAGTCACGACATCCGACACGTCTTCGTCATGACGGGCGCAGCGCCGAGCACCCAGTGGCTTAGTGGGTGTCTCACGTTGGACGCGCGTGGATTCATCAAGACCGGACCTGAGCTTTCGCGTGACGAGCTCACCGCCGCGAAGTGGCCACTTTCCCGACAGCCGCATCTTCTCGAAACGAGCCGGCCCGGAGTATTCGCTGTGGGTGACGTCAGGGCCGACAATATCAAGCGCGTGGCTTCAGCGGTCGGAGAGGGATCGATCGCGGTTTCCTTCGTTCATCAGGCACTGCAGGAGTAACGATGCCACCGGTCTCTCGAGGCTTTCGCGGGCGGCGACAATCCGCGGACACTGCAAGCCGACTCCCGCCCGGCCAGTACGAGACACGAGACTTTCCGGTACTATCGGCGGGGCCGACACCACGTACTTCACTCACTACGTGGGATTTTGCGCTTCGAGGTGCCAACGGGCAGACCGCGCGCTGGACGTGGGACGAGTTTACCGCTCTGCCGCGTCAGACGACAACGAAGGACATCCATTGCGTCACCAAGTGGTCCAAGTTCGACACGGTGTGGGAGGGAATCTCGGTTGACACACTTCTGTCGGAAGCGGCGGCAAAGGGAGTCGTGCCTTCGCCATTCGTGCTTGCCACATGCGATGGCGGCTACACCACCAACGTTCCGCTCGCCGACGTAACTGGGGGCAAGGCCTGGGTCGCTTTCATGTACAACGGCGCTCCGCTGCCAGCGGAGCACGGAGGACCCGCGCGTCTGCTCGTGCCGCACCTCTACTTCTGGAAGAGCGCGAAGTGGGTGCGTGAGCTGCGCCTCATGGAAAGCGATGCGCCCGGGTTCTGGGAATCGCTGGGTTACCACAACTATGGTGATCCCTGGCGCGAGCAGCGATACTCCGGCGACGAGTGAGTCCTGATGGCACCGCGTCCCGGATTGCCTGGCGGCTCGCCACCGTGATCGACGTCGTGCTGGAGACCCCAAGGACACGGACGCTCGTTCTCGATGTGCCGGGGTGGCCCGGCCACCGCGCGGGGCAGCACGTCGACGTACGACTCACAGCGGACGATGGCTATCAGGCCGAGCGGAGCTACTCCATCGCGTCACCACCGGAAGACACTCGACTCTCTCTCACTGTCGAGCAACTGAAAGACGGCGAGGTCTCGCCATACTTGTCCGAGGCGCTTCACGCTGGGGACACGCTCGAGCTCCGCGGTCCGATCGGCGGATACTTCGTCTGGGACATCCCGACCGGCGGTCCTCTGCTTCTCGTCGGGGGCGGATCGGGAATCGTGCCGCTGATGGCGATGCTGCGTCATCGCGACGCTGCACTCGCGAGCGCGGGCGCTGGTGCGCGCGAGAAACTTCCGGTGCGGCTCCTGTACTCATCCCGCCGCTGGGACGAGGTGATTTATCGGGACGAGCTAACAAGTCTGGCGGAGAAGGACCTAACGCTCCAGGTAACGCATACGCTTACTCGCGAACAGCCGGAGGGATGGGCTGGATTCCGGCGCAGGATCGACCGCGCGATGCTGGAGCAGGTCGCGTGGCCGGCGAGCGAGCAGCCACGCGTATTTATCTGCGGCCCAACGCCTCTGGTTGAATCAGTTGCTTCGACGCTGGTCGAGCTTGGGCACCAGCCCGCGCTCGTAAAGACGGAGCGCTTCGGTCCCACCGGCGGTGCGGTCTAGCACGTGATGCAGAACTTTTTATCTGCGCAAAAAGGGAGTGACGATGAACAATGCTGGACGCACGTGTGGCTCGACTCGACAGGTGCCACATCAATCGTTATCTCCCGTGATGCAAGCTGAGGTTGATCATCATGCTTAACGCGCCGTGCGGCCACATCAAAGCGATCAGTACCGTCAAGCTTCCGAAGAAGCGGGAGTGCGAGGAATGCGTCAAGATCGGCGCATCCTGGGTTCATCTGAGGACCTGCCAGGAATGCGGCAAGACGCTCTGCTGCGACGACTCGCCTAATAAGCACGCGACAAAGCACGCGCGCGCGAGTGGTCACCCCGTGATTGCCTCGGCGGAGCCCGGTGAACGATGGCTGTACTGTTATCCCGACGACGCGTTCTTTGAATACTGAGCACGGATAGTTGGAAAGCTTCCCAACCCAGATAAAATCAGGGCAAGCCGGCCGTTGAATCGGTCACGCGGGCGTTTTCAGTCTCTCGCTCGGGTTGACCGCCCGCGGTATCGGGTGCTCGGCAGTACGGCGCTTGTACACCCCGAATTTGCCGAATACCCATTCTCTCCACTCGTCGAGAATCTCGTAGAACGTCGGGATCACGACGAGCGTCAGCAGCGTCGACGTGATCACCCCACCGATCACCGCGCGCCCGAGCGGCGCGCGGAACTCGGCGCCTTCGCCGATGCCGAGCGCGACCGGAATCATGCCCGCGATCAGCGCCAGAGTTGTCATCAGGATCGGACGCAGACGAATCGCGCCCGCCTGAATCAGCGCCTCGCGCCTCGGCAGCCCCTCCTTCTCGCGCGCCCATTTGGCGAAGTCGATGAGCAGGATCGCGTTCTTGACGACGATGCCCATCAACAGAATCACACCGATCAGACTCATGATGTTGATCGTCGTCCCGGTAATCATGAGCGCCAGCATGACGCCGATCAGCGACAGCGGCAGCGAGATCATGATCGCCAGCGGCTCGAGGAACGAGCCGAACTGCATCACGAGAATCAGATACATCAGCATCACCGCGATGCCGAGCGCCGAGAAGATGCGACCGAACACTTCGTTCTGGCTGTCGACTTCCCCGCCTTGCGTCATGTGCACGCCGGGTGGAAAGGTGATCTTCGCAATCCGGGCGTTGATGTCCTTCATCACTTCAGTTAGCGGACGACCCGACGTGTTCGCCTGAACCGTGACGACGAGATCGCCATTGAGGTGGGTGA
>PKVB01000093.1:0-29178 GCA_003131365.1 Gemmatimonadota bacterium
CCCAGCACGCCCGTCGCGACGAACGCCCATTGCCATCCCCACGTTAGCGCAATCCACGGCACGAGGAGCGGCGTGAGGATCGCGCCCATATTGGTCCCCGCGTTGAAAATCCCCGTCGCAAGCGCGCGCTCCTTTTGTGGGAACCACTCGGCGATCGTCTTGATGGACCCCGGGAAGATCGCCGACTCGCTAAGCCCAAGCATCGCGCGCGCGAATGAGAAGCCCGCGGACGTCCGGGCGAAAGCGGTGCCGATCGCGGCGACGCTCCACGCAACCACGGCCGCGGCCAACCCTCGACGCACGCCGATCCAGTCGATCGCGCGTCCGGCGACGAGGAAGCCGAACGCGTATGCGAAGCTGAACCACGAGACAATGTCGCCGTAGTCGGCCTCGGTCCAATGCAGCTCACGCTGAAGTGTCGGCGCAAGGATTCCGAGCACCTGACGGTCGACGTAGTTGATTGTCGTCGCGACGAAGAGCAACCCACATATCGTCCACCGGTAGGACGATATGTGTTCCGTGTCAGCCGTGTTCGCCACTAGCTGGAACTATCCACGAGTGATGCCTTCCCACAGCCCGTGGAGATACATCGCGCCCAACGCGCGATCGTGAAGCCCGTAACCCGGCTGCCCGGTCTCACCCCAGATCATGCGTCCGTGATCGGAGCGTATCGGGCCCGCGAAGTCCGTGTCGTGCAGCGCGCCGAGTACCGCCCGCATGTCGATGTCGCCAAACTCCGACGGATGCGCCGTTTCCTGGAACGAGCGCGCGCCGGTGCGCTTGATGTTGCGGCAATGCGCGAAGTGAATGCGCCCTTTCGCCCCGAGGCGGCGAACGATGGCGGTGAGATCGTTGCTGGCGTCGGCGGCGAGCGATCCGGCGCAAAACGTGATGCCATTCGCTGGATCGTCGACAAGGCTGGTTACTCTCTCGAGAGCCGCGCCGCTGGTAACAATTCGTGGCAAGCCGAAGATCGACCACGGCGGATCATCCGGATGCAGCGCCAGCCTCACGCCGGACGATGCAGCGACAGGAACAACTCGCTCCAGGAAATACGCCAGGTTTTCCCAAAGCTTGTCTTCGTTCACCGAGCGATAAGCGTCGAGAAGTTTTCCGAGCTCGTCGGCACTATAGGCAGTCGCCCAACCCGGCAGATCCGCCGTGCCTCGCGACAAATCGATCTTCGCGAGCGCCGCGTCGTCATACGCGAGCGCGGTGGACCCGTCGTCGAGCCGCCGCGCGAGCTCGGTGCGCGTCCAGTCGAACACCGGCATGAAGTTGTAACACAGCACCGGCACACCGGCACTCCCCAGGTTCCGTACGCTCTCGCAATAATTGTCGACGAGTCGCGAACGAGTGCTGCGGCCGAGCTTGATGTCCTCGTGGACGGGAATGCTCTCGATGACCGCGAGCGACATGCCGTGCCGCTCAACATCCTCGCGCAGAGCCGCGATGCGGTTCAGCGGCCACGGCTCGCCGACTGGAATGTCGAAGAGAGCGCCAACGATGCCACGCACGGCCGGAATCTGCCGGATGTGCGCGAGTGGAATCGGGTCGCGTGGCCCGAACCATCGAAACGTGATCAAGGCGCGACTACCCCTTCTTGTGCGCCGCAAGGTTGCGACCGCTGCGTCCTCATCGCGAAACCCGCAGGCTCGCCCCCTGAAGGAGCCGCTCTACCTCACCGCGCGTCACCAGACAGAAATCGCCCGGGATGCTGTGCTTGAGCGCCGAGGTCGCCGTCGCGAAACGGACCGCCTCCTCCCAGCCGCTTTTCTCGAGGCGGCTCACGATCAGTCCGGCGCTGAACGCGTCGCCGGCGCCAATGCGATCCACGACCTCCACCTCATAGCGGGGCGCGCGGTGGATCTTGCCATCGGCAGCGACGATCGCGCTCCAACTGTTCAACAACACCCGCGGATTCTCGCGCAGCGTGATAGCCACCGCCCGAAACTTGAATCGCTTTTCGAGCGCGCGCGCGACGTGCGCGTACGACTCCGCGTCTACGTGCTCGTACCCATCCTTCGCCTCGGCGCCGATG
Source organism: Gemmatimonadota bacterium (assembly GCA_003131365.1). Lineage (GTDB taxonomy): Bacteria > Gemmatimonadota > Gemmatimonadetes > Gemmatimonadales > Gemmatimonadaceae > UBA4720. Next base: position 2,042 of record PKVB01000093.1, read on the forward strand.
CCGAACACCACCAGCGTGTCCTCCTCGGTCGTGATGAGGACGTCCACGTACTCCATCAGCGGCTCCTGCACCGCGCGCGCCCTCTCGGCGCTCCACAGCTTGCTCCGGTAGTTCAAATCGTAGCTGACGGTGAGCCCGGCCCTTTTGGCCGCGACCAGCGCCTCGGTCGTTACTTTGGCGGCAGATGCGCTCAGCGCCGGCGTGATCCCGCTGACGTGGAACCAGCGCGCGCCGCTGAACACGGACGCCCAGTCGATGCTCCCGAGCGCAACCATGCTCATGGCCGACCCCGCGCGATCGTACAGGACGCTGCTCGCGCGGGGGGCGGCGCCGAGCTCCGCGAAGTAGAGGCCCGCGCGGTCGTCGGCGGTCCACTCGATGTGCGCGTCCACACCCTGCTCGCGGGCGCGGCCGGCGATCATGCGGCCGAGCGCGTTGTCGGGAAGGCGCGACACCCACCGCGACCGGGCGCCAAGCCGCGCGGCCCCCACGGCGACGTTCAGCTCACCGCCGCCGACGTAGGCGTCGAAGCTGTGGGCCTGCTCGATCCGCTGAAAAGCCGGCGGCGTAAGCCGCACCATCGCTTCGCCAAAGGTGACGAGATCCATGCGCAATCTTACGCTCGCCCCAACCCGCTGACCAGATTCTACCCAACATGTCATTCCCCGGGCTCGACCTCACTGGGCGCACAGCCGTCGTCATCGGCGCGACTTCGGGCATCGGCAAGGCGATCGCGCTGGGCCTCGCCGACGCCGGCGCCGACGTCGTCCCGACCGGTCGTCGAGCGAAGCTGGTCCGGGAAGCAGCGCAGGCCGTCGAAGCCCGGGGACGCCGCTCGCTCGCGATAACCACTGACGTGTCGGACACGGATTCCCTCCAGCGGCTCGCCGCTGACGCCATCGCAAAGTTCGGCAAAGTGGACATCCTGGTGAACGCGGCGGGCCGCACGGTGCGGCGGCCGACGCTCGAGGTCTCGGACGCCGAGTGGGAAGAGATCATGGACACGAACCTCACCGGGATGCTGCGCGCCTGCCGCGCCTTCGGGCGTCACATGATCGAGCGGCGCTACGGCCGCATTATAAACATCGGCTCCCTGACATCTGTCGTTGCGCTTTACGAAGTCGCCGCCTACGGGGCCAGCAAGGCCGGCGTGGCCGCGCTCACGAAATCTCTCGCGGTCGAATGGGCGCCGCACGGCGTGTGCGTCAACGCGATTCTGCCCGGTGTCTTCCGAACGGCGCTCAACGAAGGGCTGCTCGACGGCACGGATCGCGGCCGCGAGCTATTGATGCGCACGCCGATGAAGCGCTTTGGTCAGCCGGAAGAAGTCGTGGGCGCCGCGGTTTTTCTCGCGTCCGAGGCGGCGAGCTTCGTCACGGGACACCTGCTGGCGGTCGATGGCGGATTCCTCGCCAGCGGCGTGAATCAGTAGCGGCGCGCTCGTCTTCAACACTTCGCACACGCCAGAAAAGGCCGGAGAATCCCGATGTCCCCCAATGAGAATGGAAAGATCTGCTACGTCGAGATACCGGCTTCCAATATCCAGGAGTCCGCTGATTTCTACGCCAGGGTGTTCGGCTGGCAGATCAAGAAGCGCGGCGACGGCAGCACCGCGTTCGATGACCCGACCGGCGGAGTAAGCGGCACATGGGTGCTCGGCCGACCGCTGGCGGTCGAGCCAGGGCTGTTCATGTACATCATGGTTGCCAGCATGGAAGCCACCGTCGACGCAATTCGTTCGGCGGGAGGCGAAGTCGTGCAATGGCTCTCCCCAGAGACGCCCGAGATTGCGCGGTTTCGAGATCCCGCGGGCAACGTCATCGGGCTCTATCACCAACCGGGGCCTCTGAGCGCCGCAGTATTCGGCAACGTATGAGCGGCCTTGCAAGCGGCGTTAGTCGCCGCGAGCTACCTGAGCCTTGGCGGAAGCGAAAAGGAGCCCCCGTGTGGGGGATTCCCCTGCGAACTTCAGGATGCCCCTTACGGGCCCCGCAGAGCAAACAGGGTATCATCCTTCAGTATTCGAACAACCACAATTCGATCAATTAAACCTGCCGCTACGGCACATTCGATTGATCGATTCCTCATTGAGAACCCCATGTCAACCTTGAAAACTTTGATGGCCGTCTCGCTGGCGGGGCTGTTCGTCCTCTCCGCCCACGCCTATGGTCAGACCGCGACGTCTTCCGGCCCCCACATGATCGTCGTGAAGCTTGTTGAGACGGGGAAACCCGTGCCCTACGCCTTCGAGCCCGCGATGGCTGTTGCGCAACGCGGCGATACCCTCCGCTTCGTCGAGGCCGCAGGCGTAATGCACAACGTACACTTCACGAAGCAGGCGCCGGGTGCCAAACTCGGAAGCGCCGCAACAGGGCCATACCTCATGACTAAAGGTCAGACCTACGACCTGGTGATCGACGGGCGGTTTACCGAAGGCACCTACGAGTATGTATGCCAACCTCATGAAATGATCGGGATGAAAGGCACGCTGGTCGTTAAGAGCGGTGGCGTGGGAGCCGGCGGCAAGTAGCGCGGTCGACGCTAGGGTCTCCTCTAATTGTCCCGCATTGGCTCATCGCTGATGCGGGACTTTTACACCCCGTGAGTCGGCTCCCACTCGCCGAGCGGGACGAATCCGTTGCGGATCCAGACGTCGTCGGGGACCGCGGTAACCAGCTCGATTTGTTGAACCAGCCACGCGTCGGAAAGCGCAATCAGACGCGTGTATTCCGGATAGTGCGCGGTCTCGAGGCCGTCTCGAATGATCCTGGCTACGAACGCTACGGGCTCGACTGCCGGCAGCGCACCTTGAAAGTCGCGGCTTATCAACCGGTGCTCTAGCGGACTGGCTACGGCGATCATCGGAATCCGAAGCGTAATGTTCAACGGAGTCCGCCGATATTGCGAGGAATCGTGTCAGCGCGGCTGGACATTCGCGACATAGTCTGCTCCTCTCCGCATCAGCGCCGTGAACTCCGCTTCGTCCCCGCGCTGAACCGCGGACCTCACCTGCTGCACCGCTGACATCAGGCCATTCAGGGCCGACTCTCCGTACTCGTTCAGCGACTGAATCTCAAAGTAAAGGTGAGGGTTTTCGCTCGCTACCCGGCGCGCCACCTCGAGCTGCGCGTCAAAGGTTGTGCTTGAGAGCTGCTTCAACCTCTCCGCTTGTTCTCCGCTGTCGGCAAGCGCGGCAAGAAACGCGATGTTGACCGCGTGCGACAATCCGAGGATGTAAGCCACGGTACGATCGTGCGCATCCAGATCCATCTCCACCTGCACGGCCATCGTCGAAGAGAACAGATCCCGCGCTCGTCGAGTAGCCTCGGGCACTCCGACATCCACGAAGATGACATGGCGGCCGGAGAGGAGATCGGTATCCGGACCAAACATCGGATGGACCGAGGTTACGAGTACCCCCGCCTCGAACAGTTTTGTCAGTCCAGGACGCAGCGGAGTTTTCAGAGAGCCCACGTCGAACACGACTCCTCCTGGTTTTCGTGTGGCGAGCTCTTCGAGAATTACGGCGGACTGCCTAAGCGGAGCAGCGACTATAAGGATGTCGTGCTCGAGCGCCGACGTGCGCCAGTCGTTCAGATGCGGAAACTCGCCCACCGGGCCGGCCGGATCCGCGATTTCGACCGTGAACCCCTGTGAATGGAGAAACCGGGCGAACCAGCGTCCCATTTTGCCCGCGCCGCCGATGATCAGGACTTTCCTGCCTTCTCCTTTCGTGCTGGCAAGAACTCTGTCTTGTTCCTGAACCGTGAGTGACGCGCGAATCAGCAGCAGCGTAAGGCGCTCGGCGAAATTGGGATCGAGATCGAGCCCGGTGGCGATACGCCTCACTCGTCCGATCACCTCTTTTTCCTGCCCGAAGTCACGGGTCGAGCGGCCTTCTCTGGCTTTGATGCGACCGATCTCGCTCGCGATCGCCTGCCGCTGAGCGACAAGCCCGAGGATGGATTCATCGAGCCGCGCGAGCTCGCTACGGAGTGTTGAAAGCTCGGGGACTGGAGGCTGCGGTGGGCTCAAGTGTGGGTCGCCGGTGGTGACTAGGACGCCGCTGCCGCGTTCTGGCGCTTCCAGATTATTGCTTCCAGCATTGGCCNNCGGTTGGTGACCCGAGTCCCGCGAGCACGCCCCGCATGTAGGCGAACGACTGCTTCATTCCCGGCATCGGGTCGTCGGCGTCGATCTCGTACTCGAGATTTACATAGCCGGCATATCGCATTGCGCGGAGCTGGCGGAAGATTTCCACGATGGGGATCTTCCCCTCGCCGACGATGCACTGGCTCTCCATCACCTTCAGATCGCGCAAATCCTGCNNCGGTCCGGCATCGACAACCGCGCGCACGACGTCCGTGCCCGTGCGCACCGTGTGGCCGACGTCAATGCATAGCCCAATGCGCGGATCCATCCCTTTCACCGCCTTGAGGACGTCGTACGGCGACGGGAAATCCTTGTCCTCGGGGCCGTGGTTGTGAATTGCGATCTTGATGTTGTACTGCCTGGCGAACTTCTCGACGCGCGGCAGCACGCCTGGGTGGCAAGTGCTGACCATCACCGGCATCCCCGCCGCTTTGGCGTAGTCGAAGTACTTCCGCACGCCGTCGTCCGTGTCAGTCTCGAAGGTGATCAGTCCGCCGCCGACGATGTGCAGACCCGCGGCGTCCACCTCGGCTCGCGCCGCGGCGATTTCCGCCGGCGATGCGTCGTAGGGCAGGTGCACCGACTTCAAGTTGATGTACGGCGTGCCGAGGGCCTTGGTCATCTCGATGGCCTTCTCGCGCGAGAAGTTCCGGAGCGAATAGCTGGCGACACCGAGCTTCACGCCGACGTCCTCAATCGGCGGGCGCGCGATGGGGGGCCGGCCTGTGGCTAGCGCAGCGCGGACGGCGTCGGGTTTTGTGAACGCAGCGCCCACGGCGCCGAGGGCGGCGAATTTGAGAAAGCTTCGGCGGGGCACGTCGTGCTTGGACATCGTTCTCCTCTTGGGGGGTCCTTGCGAAACGAGGGGTGGATACTTACTTCGACCCCTTGCCTAAACGATGAACCCGGCGCCGCGCGTCCGCTAGCGGCGCTATCATGTTTTGTCCCGCTCCGACACTCGCTATGCTCTCGACCCTGTTCCTGGTAGCGCGCTTCGCCGTGATGATGCTCGCCGCGACCTACATCGGTCGCGAGAATCAGCTGAATGTTCGCATTCCCCGCCTCACGGCCGAAGTGACCGTCGACGGGGTGCTCAACGAGCCGGTGTGGCAGCAGGCGGACGTGCTCACGGGATTCTCGGAGTTCTCGCCGCACGATGGCATTCCCGCGGCCGATTCCACGCAGGTGCTCGTCTGGTATTCGCCGACCGCCATGTACTTTGGCATCCGCGCCTTCGAGCCGCACGGTGCGGTGCACGCGACGCTCGCGGATCGCGACAAGATTGCCTCCGACGACAATGTGCAGATCCTGCTCGGGACCTTTCACGATCATCGCCAGGCCTATGTCTTCGGAGTGAACCCGCTCGGCGTCCAGATGGACGGGACTATAGTGGAGCAGGGACAAGTCCTCACCGGGGCGTGGACGCCGACTCTCTCCGGACGCGTCGCGCCGGATCTGAGTCAGGATTTCGTCTTCACGTCAAAGGGGCGATTGACCGACTACGGCTACGAGGTCGAGATCCGGATCCCGCTCAAGAGTCTCAAGTACCAGTCCGGTGACGAGCAAAGCTGGGATCTCAACATCGTGCGCGAGGTACAGCACTCCGGAGCGGAAGATTCCTGGGTGCCCGCCAAGCGCTCGAACACGTCCTTCCTCGCGCAGTCGGGCACGCTCGACGGGTTGACGGGACTCACTCGCGGACTGGTGCTCGACGTGAATCCATCTGTTACAGAAAGGGTTAGTGGAGGCCCGGGGCCGAACGGGTGGGGATACGATCGCGCGGCGCCGCAGCTGGGAGGGCGAGTCCAATGGGGGATTACCAACACCCTGACGCTCAACGGCGCTGTGAATCCTGACTTCGCGGAAGTCGAGTCCGACGCGGGGCAATTCGTAATCGATCCCCGCCAGGCGCTTTTCTTCCCGGAGAAGCGGCCATTCTTCCTCGAGGGACTGGACCAGTTCAATACGCCGCACAACCTCATTTACACGCGACGGATAGTCAAGCCGGATGCAGCCGTCAAGCTGACGGGCAAAGTCGCCGGCACGAGCATCGGTGTGCTCTCGGGCGCTGATGACCGAAGCCTGTCGCCGTCCGGGCGCGACAGAGCGATCTACAACATCATCCGCGCGCAGCGCGACATCGGCGGGCAGTCGCGAATCGGCGTCGCGTACACGGATCGCGTCCTCGGTGCCGATTACAATCGCGTTGCCGATGTGGATGGCCGGGTTGTGTTCGGAGACGTTTACAGCACTTCGTTTCAGGCCGCGGGGAGCTTCGACAAGACGGGAGGAGTCGTGCGCAATGCGCCGCTCTGGGAAGGCGTGTTCGCGCGCAACGGCAAGCAATTTGGCCTGCGCTATGTGTTGACCGGAATCAGCGAAGATTTCCGCGCGGGGAGTGGGTTCCTCTCGCGCCCGGGAATCGTAAACGCGCACGTCGATCACCATTTGACCTGGTTCGGGGAACGTGGGTCGAAGGTCGAGTCGCTTACCGGCGACATCCTGCTCGACGACCAGTGGCAGTATTCGCATTTCATCCATCGCGGTGACGCGCAGGACAAGAAGTTACACTTCAGTGGGAATGCAGGTCTGCGTGGGGGATGGAATATTGGGCTCGGCTTTTACCTGGAGACATTCGGCTTCGACCGGGGCCTGTACTCGAGCTATCGGATTCTCGCTCCGACGGGGGACACGCTGCCATTCGTCGGCAGGCCGCGCATCACCAACCACGATTACGTGTTCACGCTGGTGACACCGCAGTGGGCGATCTTTAGTGGGAACCTTCTATATGTCGGTGGCCAGGATGAAAATTTCTTCGAGTGGGCGCAAGCGAATATAGATCTCGTACAGCTCGGGCTGAGCGTGAGGCCGAGTGACAGGGCGCGCATTGACGGAACCCTGGCGTACCAGGACTACTGGCGGCGGAGCGATCACAGCCTGGTCGGGCGCAACGTGATCCCCCGCGTGAAGCTCGAGTATCAGCTCACGCGCGCAATCTTCATGCGGCTCGTCGGAGAGTACGATCTCAGCGAGAACGACGATCTGCGCGACGAGACGCGGACGAACTATCCGCTCATCATTGGAGGCCAGCTCGCGACGGCGTCGCGCGCGCGATCGCTGCATGGCGATTATTTGTTCTCCTACCAGCCGACGCCGGGAACGGTGCTGTTTCTCGGATACGGCAGCCAGGCGGACGGCCTTCCCGACGAGACGCAGCGGTTCAACTGGCAGCCGCTCAGGCGCAGGTCGGATTACTTCTTTGTAAAGTACTCTTACTTGCTGCGGATGTAGCTGCGTGACACGCTCAAGGTGATCTATCTCTCGGGCTATGCGCGCGCTTTTACCCGTGAAGCGCCGGAATCGCCAACAGAATCGCGGCAACGAGCCCCAGCCCCATCGATCCGAACCAGACGAATCGCGAACCAGTGAGTGCAGCGATCGCACCCAGCGCGATAGCGATCTGGAGCAGCGCGACTGCGGGCGCATAGATCTGGTGCTGAGAGAGAAGAACTTCGGCCTCATGCGACTTCTCATCTCTTTGGTGCTCGAGCTCGGTTGCCTTCCGACTGATGGAGTCCTGCTGGGCGAGGTAGCGCGCTGATTCCGCGGCCAATCGTGGCGGAGCCGATTTCCCAATCGCTTCCCAGGTATTTATCGCGCTCTGTGTGACGGCTCCTTTTATTCCCTTCGCCTGATAGTACGTCCACTGATCCGAAGCCTGCGCCTGCAAGCGTGTGGCGTCGGTCTTCAAGACGAGTGCCTCGTTCACCGTTGCTCCCGCCTTGAGAGAGGCTATTGCCGCCAGCGCGGCGAGCAGCGCCGTCGTCAGTGAGATCCAGCGCAGGAACGATCCTCCGCGCTTTTCCCGCTGCTCGTCGATCCTTTCTCGGAGCGCGTCGGTGTCGATTTCGGTTTCTTCGGGCATGGTGAACAACCTAACCTTCACCGGTGACAAAAAACAAAGCGCACCCGTTTTCGGGTGCGCTTTGTTCGCTGCCGGGGGCCGCTACTTCCAGGGGTTGAGAGTCTGATCTCTTACCAGGAAACTGGCTACCGTCGTGGCGTGTTCCACGCGCGCGATTCCTGCCGTGGTTCGATTGGCGGCGGAGCCATAGTGCGCCAAGGTAATAGGGCCTGTACGGCTCGTGAGATTGTCGAGCGCTGCCCAGTTGGGATAGGTCAGCGTCAGAGCGACGCTCCAGTCGTCCGGATTGTCGAGCGTAGATTTCGTGGCAAGCGTGTAGTTGGTGATAATCCCCTGCCGTTTCTCTTCGTCCCAGACTGGCTTGCCGTGCTGACGGACGTCCGCCCAAAACTGGTCAGCGTGTCCGGGCTTGATGCGGATCAGCACGACCCTCGTGACTGTCCCCGGAGTGGTGTTCGGCGATCCTTGCTGAGCGATGGCCGGAGCGGCGCAAAGCGTGAAGGCNNGCCAGCGCCGCGACTGCGATGCGTTTGTGCATTGTGTCCTCGTGACGGGTGGGTTACGAAAAGCTGCGATGCCTAGGCCGCCACGATAAGACATCTAGTAAAGGGCGTCAACCAACCTTTGAGCGCGGTGCGCAGCGAGCCGACCGCTGATTCCCCCCGCTCGCGCCGCTTCCACCACTCCCCCTCCGCTCGAGTCACCTCTACCCGATACCGACGACATGCAGTCTTGACGGTCGTTTGCATCCCCGGCATTTTGGTCGAATGTTTATCGGAAGCCGCGCGCCAACGGAGGCCTCTGCTTGAGCCTGCCAATCGACAAAGTGCGCAGCGCACTCTCGAGCTCATATGCCGTCGACCGAGAGCTGGGCAAAGGAGGGATGGCGACCGTCTACCTCGCCCAGGACGTAAAGCATGATCGTGTCGTAGCGCTCAAGGTTCTTCACCCCGAGCTCTCCTCAACGCTGGGACCCGATCGCTTCCTGCGCGAAATCAAGCTCGCGGCGCGGCTCAATCATCCGCACATTCTCCCGCTCTNNGCAGCATCCGCACATTCTCCCGCTCTTCGACTCCGGCGCTAGCGACGGAGTTCTTTATTACGTCATGCCCTATGTCGAGGGCGAATCTCTGCGAGACCGACTGGATCGCGGTCAGCAACTCCCAGTCGAAGAGGCAATCCATTACGCCTGTTCAATCGCTTCGGCGCTGGATTACGCGCATCGCCAGGGGATCATTCATCGGGACATCAAGCCCGAGAACGTGATGCTCTACGAGAACGAAGCAATGGTGATGGATTTTGGAATCGCCAAAGCGGTAAGTGCCGCGAGCGGAGAGACCTTGACGCAAACGGGGGTGATGATTGGCACCCCCGCCTACGTGAGCCCCGAGCAGGCATCAGGCGATGAGCTCGATCACCGCACGGATCAATACAGCCTCGCTTGTGTTCTCTATGAAATGCTTTCTGGTGAGCGCCCATTCAGGGGAGCGACTACGCAGGCGGTGCTCGCAAAAAGATTCACCGATTCTGCGAAACCCCTTCGCTCGCTCCGGAGCGCCGTGCCGGAAGCGGTGGAAAACGTCGTAAAGAAAGCGATGTCGATCGACCGCGAAGAGCGTTTCTCGACTTCAGGCAAGTTTGGACGGGCGCTGGCTTCCGGGAATCTCGTCACACCGGCCGACACTCAGACGCTGCCGCAGGCGGTATCCGCTGCGAAATCGGTCGCGGTGCTCCCGTTTGCCAACATGAGCGCGGATGCTGAGAACGAGTATTTCGCGGACGGAATGGCGGAAGAGATCATCAACGCTTTGACCAAGATTCAGGCGTTGAGAGTCGCGTCGCGCACGTCTTCCTTCGTCTTCAAGGGGAAGAACGAGGACATTGGCGAGATCGGGCAGAAGCTCAAGGTCTCGACGGTACTCGAAGGGAGCGTGCGAAAGATGGGGAATCGCCTGCGTATCACGGCGCAGCTGGTAAACGTTGCCGACGGATATCACCTCTGGTCGGAGCGTTATGACCGCGAGATGCAGGATGTCTTCGCTATCCAGGACGAGATCGCACAAGCAATAGTCGAAGCGCTGCGTGTCATTCTAAGCGAGGGCGAGAAAAAGGCGATCGAGATGCCGCGCACCGTGGACGTTCAGGCCTACGATTACTACCTCCGCGGACGCCAGTATTTTCACCAGATGCGCCGCAAAAGCCTCGAATACGCCCGGCAAATGTTCAATCGCGCGGTCGAGATCGATCCCGGCTATGCTCTCGCTTACACGGGCGTCGCGGATTCATCTTCGTTCCTGTTCACGTACCACGACGCGCGCGAGTTCAACAAGAATCAGGCTGACATTGCGAGCAAAAAGGCGCTGGAGCTAGCGCCGGATCTTGCGGAGGCGCACGTGTCGCGCGGGATCTCGTCGACTATTAACAGGAAGTTCGACGAGGCTGAGCGGGAGTTCGAGTCGGCGATGCGACTCGACCCCAAACTCTACGAGGCTGCGTACTTCTATGCACGCGCGCGCAGGACACAGGGCCGGATGCCGGATGCGGCGAAGCTGTTTGAGCGCGCGGCCGCGCTCCGGCCGGAAGATTATCAGCCGCAGGTCTTTCTAGCGGACGTATACGCGAGCATGGGAATGCCGGCCGAGACCATGGAGGTTCGCCGACGCGCCGCGAAAGTGGTAGCGAATTGGCTGGAGCTCAATCCGGACGACGCGCGAGCATGCGTGTTAGGCGCGGCAAACCTGGCCGGACTCGGAGACCAGGAAGGAGCGCAGGCGCTGGCAACGCGCGCTACGGCGATAGACCCGGAAGATCCTATGCTTCTCTACAACCTCGCCTGCATGTACGCCCGTCTCGGCAACAATGAAGAAGCGCTCAAGCACCTGGAGAGCGCGATCGACAAGGGCTATGGCCATAAGGACTGGATAGAGCACGATTCAGATCTCGACCCTATCCGGGAATCTCCGCGGTTCAAGGCGCTACTGGAGGCGATGTAGCCGGGGGTCGCGCGGCTTTGGCCTTCCCTCGTGGAGGATTCATGAAAGGCTGATCGCACTCATTAGCGCTCTTCTTAGCGCTAACCCAATCGCTGGTATGTGTCGAGGATCTCGCTCACGGATCCGCGCCGAGCGAGTCGAAGTACCCGACGACCTGGGCGTGCGCGCCGGACCGTGTGTACACGTCGGGGCGCCGCGTTTCGATGACGCTAACGACGATTGCCGCCACTTCTTCAGCACTCTGCGAGCCAGGTAGCTGGCGTGAGTCGGGCCCACCGTGGCGAGCGTGCAGCCCGAAGTCGGTCCGCACGACTCCAGGTGAGATGAGGGAGAATTGGATTCCTGGATGTGTCTGCTGCACCTCAGCTCGGAAGTTCGCGGTCAGAACATTCAGAAAGTGTTTCGCGCCGCTGTACGCTGATCGCGTGATCACGAACGGAATCCGCCCCAGCATCGACGAGATGTTGATCACGTGTCCGGCATTCCGCGCCTGAAAGTGGGTCATGACCTCCTGCATCCCGTACAGAGCAGACTTGACGTTGGTCCGCATGATGTCGTCGATGTCTTCATCCGTTAGCTGTGACGGCAGGCGGGAAATCCCCTGCCCGACATTGTTCACCCAGACGTCGATCCGGCCGAGCCGCGCAAGCGTCTCCTGAACCACTCGGCGCACGTCCTCACGGCGTGTCATGTCGGCGACGATGGGATGCGTAGACTGGCCACAACGAGCGGGNNCATTCTCGCGCCGTGCCACCAGCACGAGCGACGCTCCACGCGCCGCCAGCGCCTCGGACACCGCAGCGCCGATCCCGCCACTCGCGCCGGTAATGACCACAACCTTCTCATGCATGCCAGCTCCTGGTCATCGGGGTGTTACCGGTTCACAGAAGGCCTCGTAAGTCGAAGATGTATGCCGCAAGGAGTGCGGTCAACGGTTCGCGAGCCAAGGGACAGCTCCTTCGAATTCCGCAGTTGAGAATCTNNTCAATCGGCCCAGCACCGCGCTCAAGACGACGTGATCGTAGCAAAAAAACAAGAGCCCGGCAAATATGCCGGGCGCTTTCTACGAAGATTGGCGGAGGCCGTGTTGCAATCTCGCCTGCGCTGGTACATGGTTGTGGCAGTCTCGCGCTGGAGTATGCACCCACACCCCTTTGACGCGCGCACACGTCGAGGTGGAACGACGCGGTGAATTTATGACGTTGGGTAGTCAGCTCGTCTTTCTGTTCGTTCTCCCGATTCCGATTGCGTGCATCACGTGGACCGTGACGCACGAAGAACTGTTTCGCGAGCCCCGCGACTGGTTTGCCGCGAAAAGCAGATCGGCCCGGAGCCTATACTCGCGCAAATTCTTCTACGTGTTCACGTGCGAGTATTGCTTCAGCCACTATGTCACCGCCTTCTTCCTCTTTATCACTCGTTACACGCTCGTGTTCGATGACTGGCGAGGCTATCTCATCTCCGGCTTCTCGGTGGTATGGCTCGCCAACGTCTACATGAGCTTCTTTGGCAGGATGCGGCTGGAGATTCGGGAAGATCGGTTGGCAGTCGACGCAGGAGAAGAACGCGCTGAAGTCACGGACGCGCAGAACGACGTTTGCCGCAAACAGGATGGCCACGCTGATCTCCAATCGGACACGGAAGGCTGAGCTCGATTTGCCCCGTACTCACTGGCATGCAAGCGCGTAGACCCCGCCTTCTCCGGCGAAGTAGATGCTTGTTCCATCAGTTGCAATATTCGACGTAAAAGGGCCGATATCCGGGTCGTAGTTGTAAACTGCCGTGAGCGCGCCCTGAGCTGGGTTGCGACGCTGGATTTGGTAAGCGTCAATGAAGACCTGCCCTCCGCAGAACGCAGTGCCTTCAATAGACCCAGCGCCCGCGTCCAGGTCCCACTTGACGTTTCCAGTTTGAAGATTGACCGCGTAAAGGTGCGTGTTTGCGGAACCGACGTACACGTCGTCGCCAACAACAACAGGCGGAGTAAGCGGGCCGTTGTCCTTGCCTTGAATGCGCCAAACTAATTGTTTTGCGAATCGGTCATACGCGAAAAACGCGTTGCCGATCAGATCGCTCACAACGATTAAATTGCCCGCGACCACGGGCGCGTCCTGAAGACCTCCGTTAGTCCCTGGAGTCTCGTAACGCCAGAGCTCGTGACCATCGGTCCGGTCCAGAGCTACGAGCACTCCTTGACCTATATATCCATTTAGAGCCAACCATTTTCGAGCAGCCACGTAAACCGTGTCGCCGGAGACCACGGTTCCCTCTACATGGCCCGGAAAGGTCCAGCCCAGTCCTATATTCACTTTCCATATGAGGTGGCCGTCCAGGAGGCCCAGCGCATACACGAACGGAATACCGCGCTGCCCTGTATAGAGTGCTCGGTCGTCGGCTGAGGCGTACGCAATAGCTTGTGAATCTGGATGAATACTCCAGATCGTGTGTCCGTCCCGAATATCCAGCGCGAGCACGGAATCGGTTTCAGACACGAAGACTCGGCCGTCACGCACCACCAAATTCCGAGCAGGAGGGATAGGCGTTATGCGCACGGTCCGCGCCCATTTTTTTGCGCCCGTTTTTGCGTCTAGTGCCAAGACGGTGTTGCCGTCTTCCAGATAAACGGTCCCGTCACTAACCCCCGGCGTGCCCGTGAAGAAACTGACCTCATTGGCTTGGGTGACCGCGTGCCAGATCAAGGAAAGGTGAGCCGGTTTCTTGTTGGCGTCCGCAGCCCAGTTGCATGACACAACACCGCTCGCCGCGAACAATCCGAATGCGACACTGACCGTCCGGCTTCTCATGCGATACACTCGGGATTGACTTCCTGTGGGATTTCTCATGCGGACATGGCGACCAGCCCCATCGGCGTGGGGCTGGTCGGAGAGTTTCGCCTATTGATTAGCGATCGGCAATACTCTCACGCCGCTGATGGTCAAGTGGCGCGGCCAGGACCGCGTCGAGCGCTGCATCCCGGCGTGCCCGCCAATTACCGCGGTGAAACTCCCGTTAGAAGCCCCCGTTAGAGTAAGTGGTGCCGCGTAGCGCTTCGATCGGGCGTCTCTTCAGTCATGGTGATTTTGGGAATGTCAGCAATTGGAAAAACGGTTTTCGGAATGAAGCGCCGCCTGGCGTCGGGTCTCATGGCCGTGGTGGCGTTTGGCGGACTTGCCACGACACCATCATCCTCAGTTCCTGTGCGAACCGATAGCGGCTTGGTAGAGGGTGTACGAGAGAACGCGGCTGTTGTCTTCAAGGGCATTCCGTTCGCGACGCCTCCCGTAGGTGAACTGAGGTGGCGGCCCCCACAGACTCCGCTTCCGTGGGCCGGAGAGAAGAAGGCCGACCGATTCTCGCCCGTCTGCATGCAAACAGGATCCTATCCACCCGACGCACCGGCTGAGACTGTAAGTGAAGACTGTCTCTACCTCAACATCTGGGTCCCCGTTGCCGCGCTAAAAGAGAAGTTGCCAGTCATGGTTTGGATCTATGGCGGCGGCCTGGAAAATGGCTCGGCGTCGACGCCGCTCTATTCCGGAGACAGGCTCGCGCAGAAAGGTGTGATCCTCGTAACGGCAAACTATAGGCTGGGCGTGTTCGGCTTTCTTGCGCACCCTGATCTCAGTAGCGAGTCCGAGCATCACAGCTCTGGAAATTATGGATTGCTCGATCAAATAGCCGCCTTGAGCTGGGTTCAACGCAACATCGCCGCGTTCGGAGGTGATCCGGACCGAGTCACGGTTTTTGGCCAATCCTCGGGCTCGATATCGATTAGCGCGCTCGCAACATCGCCGCTGGCCAAGGGCCTGTTTCAACGGGCGATAGGCGAAAGCGGCGGCCTGTTCGAACCGATCAATCTCGCTCCCGGGTTCAAGCTTCCAGGGGCAGAGCAAGATGGCAAAGCGTTCGCCTCGAGAGCCGGCGCCACGACATTGGCGGAGCTGCGCCAACGACCAGCGACCGAACTGATGAAGACGCCGTTCGGTGCGCACCTGATCGTCGACGGGTTCGCACTTACTCAGTCGCCTTACGACGCGTATCGGAAAGGCGAGCAAAACGACGTTGCCCTTCTGCTCGGCTCAAATCGAGATGAGGGCCAGGCGTTCATCGCGGCTCGGACGATCACCGTTGAGAACTTCACGCAAGAACTCGAGCGCGATTTCCCTGATGTTCTGGTGCGGTCGATCGGTCCCCAGCCGGGCACCACTGACCTGCAGGCGCGGGCCTCTGCCGCCGCTTTCGAACGAGACATGAGGTTTCGCTGGGATATGTGGACATGGGTCCGTCTTGGTACGAATGCTGGACGGAGCAAGGTCTTCTTCTACGAGTTCTCGCGCGTGCCACCCTATCGCGCCGGCGACAAATACTTTGGCTGGGGTGCGAGTCACGGCATGGAGATGCAATATGTCTTCGATCATCTCGATCAAACGCCGCTCCCCTGGACGATTCAAGATCGCAGGCTCGCATCCGACATGTCTGCATACTGGACGAACTTTGCAAAATCCGGCGATCCCAACGGCCCTGGACTCCCGTTTTGGCCGGAAGTCAAATCGTCGAGCCAACAGGTCATGCAGTTGGGGAACGACATCAAGCCGGAGGTGCTCCAGGATGCCGACGCTCTGGAGCGGATTGATCGCGTCTATGACGGCGCTCGAGGGCCCCCACCGCGCTGAGTCAGCTCTCGATGCGGCCTTTGAGCCGCCGCAATCTCAGGAGCTCAGCGCCCATGATCAGAAATTCCGCCCGAGGCCGCCCACCAATCGCCATGGTGCTTGATGATCAATCGGGCGGGCAATGCCGAAGTGCAGCGATCCCGAAAACAGTGTCACTCCCAATCCGAGTGTTGCGCGAAAACCGCCCGTGGGGCCTGACACCGGGGTCGCGCTCCATCCCGCCCCCAGCTCCGTAACAGCGACCCGGGAGGCGTTCGACAGGAGCTCGGTCCATCCCCCTTGCAGGCGTGCCGCTAATCCAGGGCCCCATCCGGGAATGAACAAGCTCCGCCAGAAGCGGCGTGGAGATCTCCAAATCGGAAATGAATAAGACGCATCGCTACGCAGGAGTGCCGCGCGATCCCCGGCAAACTGTTTGTACGCGTAACCTGGAAGCACTCCACTTCCACCCATCTCAAAGAGCTGTTGCGGGGGAATGACTGCTCCCCACACTGCGCCGCCCTCCGCGTCGACGGACAATGCGATCGGTCCCCAATATCTTCTTCCGAACAGCGACAGCTGCGCGCGCTGCCAGCCGAGTCCTCCACGACCGATCTCGTAATGGGTCGCGGCGCCAATTCCGGGGTCCATCGATTCGCCGGTCACGCCAGGGTGCAGCTCGGTGTCGATTACACCGAGCGCATAAGTGCCCTCGGTGACTCCGCGATTCGGACGAAAGGATCCGCCAAGAATTATCCCATGAGTCAGTCGCGCACGCTCGGCGCGATCGTCCCCTCCCCCGAGCTGGGCCATCACGAACCCGCGATCGAGCGAGCCGAGCACGCGCATCACTGACGCCAGTGCCACACGCCGGTCGACATAGTCGAAGTCGTCCGTCGAGCCGACCATCGCCGCGAGCCCACCACTCGTCGGCCCGAGTGGGCGGATGAAGTCGTTGGTCGTGGCGAGGGTTCGTTCTGCCTGCGCACCCACCGTCCAGGGATCGCGACGCAGCGCGACGTGCGCGCCGCCGCGAAACGTTTCCTCGGTCCACGCCCGGCCCACGATCGCGCCCGCGCTCAAACCAGGAACGACGTTCCTCATGCGAAGGTTCAATTCAACTCCGGTGTAGAGTCCTTCCACTCGATCGTAGCGAACGACGTTGTCCGTCTTTTCCGGAAAGAGATCGACCCGCACTCCGCCGGTTTTCTTCCAGATGTCGGGCGCGACGTCGTCGAAGTCATCCGCCGTAACATTCGTGGTGGCGTCGCCAAGCGATTGCGTCCAGCCGTGATAATGGCTCACACTATCGGATGGCGCCCATGTAGTGTGGTGCGGAATTCCGGTCCGCTCCTCGGTAGCTGCAACAGTATCGGCTGTACTATCAACCATGTAATCACTGAAGCGGGAGACGACGCGCGTGACAGCTCGGGTGTCGCCCAGCAGTGCGAAAGAACTCTGGAGCTCGGTGCGCTGGGATGCGGGCAGCCAATAGCGCCCCTCGATTTCCGCGTTGACGAACTCGCAATACGCGACAGCGACGAGGCCCGGCATTCGCATGGCGAGGCCCGACATTCGGGTAATGAACGAGCCTCCTCCTTTCGCCTTTCCGAGGACGACGAACTGCCCACGCATCCGCACGATCTGCGCACGATCGGCGTCGAGATCGATCTCCCCGTCGAACGCGGCGAAGCGCGTGGAGTCTCGCAGGTGCGGCGTCACATGCACGCGCACAATGGGAATGGTGCGGGTGAGCGTATGCATCACGACGACGGTGTCACCGCCTGAATACCGATAGAACTGTTCTCTGTCGGCCGCGAACGGATGAACCGCAACGATCGTATCGGACTGTGGCTTCCGGCGCAGCCGCCGCGAGCTGTCCAGTTGGACGCCGAGTGTCAGTCGCTCACCATAGAGGGACGGTTCGGTCCAGCCACCGACGAAGCTCATCATCGATACCAATGATCCCCTCGACTGCGTTCGATAACCGAGGATGTGCATGTCGTAGCTTCCTCCCCGAGTCCAGTGGACCGCGGAGGCGACCTGCTCAATGTGCGCCGAGCGTTCGCGCCCGAGCGAGTCGCGAAGAAGAACGGAGAATTCGGTCTCCACGTGTGCCCGGTACCCGCCGAATTCCGGGGGCGGAGCGTGGTTCGCGCTCGTCGCGCGGGTGACGAGATCGCGCACCGCAGCGGAGGAATAGATCGGCTGTGCCACGCTGGTGAGTTGCGCGAGCACTAACAGGGACTGGATCACGGTATGAGTGAGTTAACAGCCGCTACACGTTCAAACAAGTTGCCTACGCGACGCTACAGGTCCCGCCGATTGAGCAAAACTATCGCGACCCAGAGAATGAACACGAAATAACCACCAGCGTACACCACCGCCGTCACGCTCGGGATCGACACGTTGGCGAATGGAGAAAACGAGAGCGAACCAGCCAACGGTGTCTGCATCTCGTACGCGGCCCGCCGCCAGAGTGATTCTGTTGGCATGATCAGGCTCGAGAGCACTCCCAGCGTGACGATCTGGGTGCTCTGCGAGAACCCGCTTACTTGTTCCAGCCATCCACCCATGAACGCGACGCCCTGGAGCCCGAGCGCGAGGACGCCGCAGGTCAGCGTCGAGAAACGCGTGCCCAACAGGATCGTCACGCTCAGCGCGACCATGCACTCAGCGACGATGAGCAGCATTCCATGAAACGGATGCTCGGGCAGGACGCCCGTGACGGCGAAAGCGACCGCGACCGTACTCCAGAAAGTGATGGCGACGTATACCGTGACCATCGCGGCGAATCCGAGGAACTTGCCGGTGACGATTTGCCACCGCGCAATCGGCTTAGTCGCAATAGCGTGAATCGTCCCTGAGCTGATCTCGCCGGCCAGCGTGTCGATCGACGTGAGAATAGTCATCACGACCGCGAGGAGGTCGCAGGTGTATAGCCCCACCATCAGCATGCCGCTCTCCACCTGATACCGCACGAACGGCGACATCGGACGTCCCTCGAATTCGGCGACCTGGAAGCGCAGCGCGACGGCGAAAATTGCGAGCAGCAGCACCGCGGCCAGCATCGCGGTCCACAGGATTTTGCGCCGCGCCGCCTCGCGCAGCGTGACGCCAGCCAGAATCCAGAGACCGCTCATAGTCCGCGATCCTCTCCGACCAGCTTCACGAACAAATCCTCCAGCGCAAGCGGCTCCGGCGTGACGCGATAGACATCGGCACCTGACGCAACGAGGAGACGCACGATTTCAGGCAACACATCTTGCGACGACACGCCAAAGGTCAGCCGTTCGCCTTCGTATCGAGGCGCGCGCACCACTGCCGCAAGTTGAGCGAGCGCTGACGGCGACAATTTGCCGACCTGCGCGGTGACGTGAAATCCTTCTGCTGAAGACGTCCTCAGATCCCGCTCAGCGATGACCTCGCCATCCTTGATGAACGCGACGCGGTCACATGTGATTTCCACTTCGCTGAGCAGGTGCGAATTCAGAAACACCGTCGCTCCACGATCGCGTTGTGCGCGGATGACGTCGCGCACCATGCGACGCCCAATCGGGTCGAGCCCCGATGTCGGCTCGTCGAGGAAGACTATCTGCGGCTCGTGAATCAGCGCTTGGCCCAGGCCGAGTCGCTGCAACATGCCCTTGGAAAAGCCGCGCAAGCGCCGGTCGGCGTGCTGCGCGATGCCAACGAGCTCGAGCACCTCAGGAACCCGGGTACGCAGCCGGTCGGCAGACATACCGCACAGTCGCCCGTGCAAATGCAGCAACTCGGCGGCGGTGAGCCAGTCATAAAACCGAAAGTCCTCCGGGAGAAAACCAATTTGCCGGCGCGCATCAACGTCACCAGCCGGTAAGCCCAGTACGTCCGCGTGGCCTCCCGTTGGTCTAACCAGTCCGAGGAGCATCTTGATCGATGTGCTTTTGCCCGCGCCGTTGGGCCCGAGAAAACCGAAGATCTCACCTCGATTAACCGTCAAGGACAGACCGCTGACCGCGACGCGCGATCCAAACACCTTGCGCAGGTTCCGCGTCTCGATGGCGCACGAAGGGGACGTGTTCATTCGGCCTCTCCGTGAGTCATCGTATCATCTTGCGGAGCTCGCGAGGGGAACGGCGTCCCCCGAGCTTCCATAGCCAGCAAGCGTGAACACCGTTCCGCCGCTCGCCCACATCAGCTGGTATGTCGGTCCCCGTCGCCCGCCAGTAATGATGAGCATCGCTGGCTGTCCATTGATCTGCACTGCGTCGTAGGACCTGATACCCCTTGGCAATGACATAGACAACGTCGATTTCAAATCGAAGACATGCTGAAAGTCACGCGTCTGATTCGGACTCATGCCGGACAGCTCGAGCGCGATTGTCGCCAGCTCCCCAATGTCCAACCCTGGCGGAACCACAGCGGACGTCGCGGGCGTTTGCGTGAACAACACGCAATTGGCATTGTCAGTCGAGGGTGGCGGCGGTCCATTGATCTGGTTCTGAATTGTGTTGGCGACAGGTGCGGGACAATTTCCGTACTGCACGCGAATCGCTCGAGCTGTTTGCGTCCCCAGGACCCTGCCGTCCACGCTGCCCGGGACCTGCGCGTCGCGTCGCCCTGCCTCCGCAAGGATCGTCAGGAGCTGCGCGCGATTCACCTTGGCATTCATGGAGTGCGCTCCGATCACAGTGATCGACGGCGCGTCACTCCGCGAGCGCAGAAGTCGCGCGGTGAAGCCAGCCAACCGAGTCGCTGAGTCTGGGCTCGAAACCGGCTTGTCCGGGTCGATGAGTGCCACGCTCGTGGTTTCGCCAACCATGCTGCCGATCAGCGCCTGGATCTGCTGGCCCGCGCTCGTCGCCGATGGGGCGGAAACTCCCGGCGCTACGGCCTTGGGCTTGGCGATCCTGAGGGAGGCGATGAAGCGTGGTCCGAACCCGGTGGTGAACGCTGAAACAAAGAGGAGCACGAACACAACGAGGATTCCGAGCGCGGGCCACGCCCGACGAAAAAGCGACCGGTGAGTTGGATCCTCCACAATGCGGCTATAGTCTTCGCTAGGACTACGCTCCTAGTTGATTTGTACGTAACTCGCGTAGTAGTTGTTGTTGCCGTTGTTCTGAATCGTTACCGAAACGTTGTCGTTCTGTCGAATCGAGTTGGCGGGATAACTCTGGCCGCGATATACAACCCGCGTCCTGTTGTCGTACTGGACCCAGTAACTCTGACCGCTCGAATTATCCTGGATGTTGATCCGCTGATTGTTTGGATCGACACTGGATTGGCAGCCACGATATTTGAGATGGTCAGGCTGTTGTTGGTTGCCGCCGCCGAGGCCACCGAGGATGTTGCTCAAGGAACCGCAGGCGCTAGCCGTGAGAAGCGCCCCGGTCAAGGTGAGAATTCGCACGGCTCGTTGAACGCTTCCCATGTGTTGCTCCGGATAATGTCCGACCGTTCCAATAGCAATGACGGTGCCCGTCCCAGGCGACGGTACATGTTAGCGGCGAACATCGCGCCGGGATTACAAGATCAGAGTACTTAAGGGCGATTACAGTCGGTCGCGACGCAGATAGCTGGCAGCGCGTCACCGCTCTCACTACGTTTACCGACCCTACGAGCCACAAGGTCAGGCTTTTCCGGTAGCGCGTATGCAGTTACTCGTCATCAGGCACGGGATCGCTGAAAATCCCTCGGCCGTCGCGACAGACCAGGACGACTCCGGCCCGTCACTGTCGAAGGAAGGCAAGCAAATGATGAAGCGCGTTGCCGCCGGGCTTCGCGAGCTTGTCGAGAAGGTTGATGTAATCGGGGCCAGCCCGCTGCTGCGAGCGCAGCAAACCGCGCAAATCGTCGCCAAGGCTTACAATGATCTACCGGTTGTTACCGTTGAGGATCTCTTGCCCGATAGCGACCCTGCTGCTCTGATGAACTGGTTGCGGCAACACTCCACGGTCGACGTCGTAGCGATCGTCGGGCACCAGCCCAACCTCGGCCGCGTAGTGACGTGGCTCATGTCAGGAGTGAAGGCTTCGCGAGTGGACCTAACCAAGGGCGGTGCGTGCCTTCTCGAATTCTCTGACAGCGCCTCGGCCGGAAACGGCACATTGCAGTGGCTGCTCACGCCGTCGCTGCTGCGTCGTATCGGGGACTGAGGAATATGCAATCGATCGTGACTGACGAAGTGATGCTGCGCGAACCGGTCGACCGCGGTGTGCGCCTGGTCGCTATAACGCTCCTCGAAGATGCGCAGAAGACTGCCGACAAGCTGACCAGTCTCTCGAAGGAGCTGCGGGACGGCGACACTGCCGGTAACGAAGCGCTTCACGATTTCCGTGTGGCGATTCGTCGGCTGCGCAGCTGGGTTCGCGCGTTCAAGCCGTGGCTGGGCGACGATCTGCGGGGGAAGCAGCGTCGCCGGTTTTCCCGGATCGCCGAGACGACGAGAATAGCTCGCGACGCCAGCGTGCACCTCGAGTGGCTGCGCAAGGAGCGGTCTGCGCTCAGCGCGCGACAGCGCGTCGGTCAGACCTGGCTGAGCGAACGGCTGGAGGCGCAGCGAAGCAGCGGGGTCGAAGTGGCGCTCGCGGCGGCGATGGATTTCGCCCCGGTGGTTCCCAAGCTCACGCGCAGACTGGATTCCTACCGAGCACCAGTGCGCGAGTCGGACGGCACCGCGCGGTTCGGGGCGGTCTTCGCTGAACGTCTGCTGAAGGAGAGCGAGGGGCTGCGAAGCCGACTCGCCGCCGTCCACAGTTTCACGGACGTCAAGCAGCCGCATCGTGCGCGCATTGCCGCGAAGAATCTCCGCTACATCGCAGAGCCCGTATCGGATCTGATTCGCGACGGCGGCGCGATTATCGAAACTCTCAAGGCGCTGCAGGATGTTCTTGGCGACCTGCATGACGTCCACGTATTCGCCGAGGAGCTCGTGGCTGCAACTGAAGATGATCGGGTGCGGCGCGCTCGTGCGCGTGACCCGGGACCCGGGCTCCTTGGGCTCGCGCGTCTCCTCCACGAGCGAGGCATGCACGCCTATGGCGAGCTCGAGCGCGATTGGTTGAACGATGCCGGAGCACCCTTTTTTGAGCGAGTGAGCGAGCTTGCCGCGGAGCTCGGGCGCCGCTCGTCGCGCAGGGATAGGGAGATCGAGCACAAGTTTCTGCTGAAGCGTCTCCCGTTGGCGACGGTCGACGCCCCGTCGGTCGAGATCGAGCAGGGATATCTGCCGGGGGAAATACTGGTGGAGCGTCTGCGGCGCGTCCGATTCGCCGACGGGGCGGAGAAGTGGTTTCGCACGGTCAAAGCCGGGAAGGGACTGGAACGCGTCGAGCTCGAGGAAGAGGCATGCGCCGATTTGTCTCGCGCGATGTGGCGGCTCACGGAAGGTCGGCGCGTGCACAAGCGCCGGTATTCGATCCGTGAATCGGACGATCTCGTTTGGGAAGTCGACGAGTTTCTGGACCGAGATCTTGTGCTGGCCGAGATCGAGCTTTCGACGTCGGAGACGAAAGTTGAGTTGCCGCCGTGGCTGCAGGATGTTCTCGATCGGGAAGTGACGGACGATCCAGAGTACTCCAACGCTCGGCTGGCCCGATCGCCTGTTGATCCGGCAACGACAAAGGAGGCTGGCGACGGTGCGCAGCCTCTGGGACTCGAATAGTCGTCTCGTCTGCGCGGCGCGGCGCGGCGTGAGTTAAGTCATGTCCATCTTCATCTACGCCCTTCGCGCCACGTTTCTCGCTTTCCTTGGAATTTCACTCCTTGCTCTGTCTCTCTCCGCGCAGCCCGGCGGTGACCGCGCGACGTCGATCAAACCAGGCGAGCCCTGTCCACTGGGCATGACGGAGATTCGACCTCGCAGCTGCATGGCTCCCGCTCGCTCTGAGGCCTTCATGCAAAACTGTGCAGCAAAGGCGCGAGAAGCCGAAGTGCTCTCAATCCGTCCTCATCCTTCGGATTGATAAAGAGTACGAAGCCGACAATCCCTAGAAGGTGCCTCAAGTGATTCGCGCGAGTATTACGGGTCCGTTGGAGGTGCGAGTCTAGGCCAAATTTCTCTATGTACCAACATTCCTGTCTGATCCGACGCCGCACCTCACGGGGTACCTGCATTGCTTGGTTTACGACTATGCCTGTCGTTTCCTGACGCTGGTGCTGTCGCATTAGTCGTGTTTTGTTTTCGTTAAGAAGAAACCCATTCTCGCGCAAGACGGAGCGGACGAATTCAATTAGGCTGCCGGCGTCGAAATCGCCGCTGAAGGTCAGATCATCCGCATATCGCGTGTATCGGATGCTGAGCTTACGTGCGTAACCGGACAGGCGCTTGTCGATCGGGAGCGCCGCCAGATTGGATAGAGCAGGGCTTGTTGGTGCGCCCTGAGGCAGTCCCCCGTGCAGGGTGCACAGCTGCCCCAGCAGAATTGCTACGCTTGATGAATAGCCGAGATCGAGAAACACCTTCCGCACCGTGGTCGCCGCGACGTAGCCAAAAAAATTCTCGATGTCAAGCGTGAGCACGAAACGCCGCCGCTGGTGAAAACGCGCGTTATCTCTGATCGATCGATTCCGGACGAACCCTTTAGCGAAAGGGTGAACCGGGACTTTGTCGAGAATATTCTCAAGTATCCAGCGCTGAACTTCTTTGAGGCTCGGCAGGGGCTCTGTTATCGTCCGTGAGCCTCCTGATACTTTAGGGATGCTGTAGGTCCGATAGTATCGTTCGGGTGAATTGCTCGCCCCGTAAAGGTATGTCGTTTTGTAGCCCACTAGTCGCCCTAGATGATGCTGATCGTAAATGATCGGTAGTTGGCGCTCGAAGAGCACTCGCGCGTAAGCCAGGCATCGAGTCGCGTAATCATCATCAAAGTTTCGCCGCTTCTCAGCACGAGCGACAGCGTTACGAAACCGTCTCTCGTATTCTTCCCATTCAATCATGTTGCGAAGCGCCGTTGTTCTTCTGAGTGCCGGAAGTCCTGCTACGAAACAGCAATATCTAATCGATGCTGCGGCATCGATTCCAGTTGACGCTTTTGCCTCTTGTCAACTGGGCGGAGCGCTAGCGGAGCATGGCACAACCGCATTTTGTGCCGCGTCAAGCGGCATCAACCCGCAGGGCTTGAATGCGGTTGTGCCATAGGCTCGAAGGGTAGTTCCTCCAAGGATGGCGACTCGCCATCCCGGCGTGCTCTACACGCCAAGGGCTAGCAGGAGCTTCCGACATCAGAAAAACGAATTCCGTACACGAGGCAAGTATATCGCATCTACAGAGCGCCTGTCTATTCGAGCGCTCTGGAGAGGGCTAATAAAACCTCCATCGTGCCGGCGAGCACCTGTTAGCTCGTCCTCGCGCATGGCATCTAGACCCGCTTCCGTCAGGACCGGTGCGNNAGTCGGTCTGAAATGAGCTCCCCCAATAATTGGGTGATTTGGGAGTATGTCAGCCCCTCGGATACAAGCGGTCCAATATCAGACCCGGCATTCAATAGCTTCAGGAGCATTGCCTTATGTGAGTTCACGCAAATCGCCGGAACGGGGCAGGCCAATGTTCCCCGGAGACTGTTGTTGGGTGCCAAAAGATCGGAAAGGTATTATTTGGTGTTCTCATCATGGTGACTAGGGCCTCACATTGGCCGAACCCACGTAAGTAGTCCGTCTCTACGCCAAGACGTTTCTCTAGGCTGTCCATGATCGCGAGCGCGGCTTCTCGATCGGATATTATCACACTGTCAGAGATCCCCTTCGTACGAACGATCGCCACATAGGCTTTTGCTTGCTCAGCGGCGATTAAATCAATTCCTTGCTGCTGAGCAACCACTGCAGCGATGACGATACGGTCAGTTGGTTTAGTAAAGTATTTTCTATAACGTCTGATGGCTCTGACGCCGGTCTCCCCACTGCCTATGAAGTCGTCTAGAAGGATTATTAGGCTGTTCGATCGATCGTCGGCTTCCGCGGTGAGCAATTCCATTTTTTCGTACGCGGATACCATCTTGCCGGAGAACGCGGTCATGTACGGAAAGAGGACGTTTTTCGCCGGGTAAAGTATCGCGGATGGACTCTTTGGTTTGCCGTTTTTCCGAGTTTCAGCCAGCGGAAGCAGGATTACTCTGCCTATGCCACTCGTAACCTCGACGGGGATGGCTTCCAACGCTTTTGCCAACAATGGCATCAGATCGAAGANNAACAACGTGAGCACCAAACCGCGTTCATTCTTATTCAGCCGCGCCAACACCTCGCCGAACCTTTCGAAAACATAACGGCCGCGTGAGTCATCGATGTTGAATTTGCATTTCACTAAGGCGTTGCGTAGGCGAATGAGCTCTGCCGCGACTACCNNCTGAGTCAAGAAGAAGGTGGAATGCGATCAGAACTTGGGATCGAGTCGGCCTAGTCTGCCAACGATGCGATCTTTCGGCCTATCCGTACCGCCGCCGCTCCGATACCAACAAGGTATGATGCAACGATTAATGTCACCGTGACCGAAACCCACATAGGTGCCGGAGACAAGGCCGCTAGGAGAGCAACGGCGATAGCAACTCCCAGCCCAGTTTTCTGTTGTGCTCGGCTACAAGGACGGAAATCTCCGAAACCGAAATCGCCGATGGACCTTTACTCGCGATCAGGTTCTCTAGGTCGACCGCACCTGCCTCCCTAAAGGATCGACGAAGGAGGCGCTCCCAAAAATGTCGTTCAATCTTCGGCCGGGAACGAAACGGTGCAACGCCAGCTCGCACAATTGCAGTCAATTTCGCTCTCCTGGTCTGCCTTAGTTAACGCCTTATCCTCGTTCTTTCGGGCTCGCCTCGCGCCTATCAACCTTCTTGAAAGGCTACGCCGTTCGCTCGCATGAAACTCTTCACGACACCAACGTGGACGCAGTACCCAACATGTAAGAATGCGCTATCCTTGACCCGGGTCCTGACTCCTTTCCGCACGACTTCCTGATCGACGTCAAAATCCAAGTCAAGATGGTTGGTCGCNNCCGCCACTCTGTCCACGGAGTCCGGGGGTGCTCATTTCGAAGCCAACAATGGTACCATCAGGCAACTGCAGATGTCGGGTCAGCATTCCTTCGATCGGAAATTGTGGAGTGCTTTCCCTCCCGTATGTCTGCCACGCCACCGAATCACTAACAGGATCGTATGCGAAGTTCGTGAATTCCGGGAATGGAAAACCTAAGCGACACAAGAACTTGCCCTGCTTGAGGGTGTGTTCGTCCTTTGCAAAGACGGGGAATGCCGGAGAACCGATTGCCGAAAAACCGTTGAACTTCAGTAGGGCCAAATCCACATCTGGATGAGGTTTCACATCGATATTTGTGAAAGTGTCTACGCACCCTACAAACCTGTTCAAGATTTGAACGACGGTCTTGTCGGTGTAACCGTACTTCTTTTCGAGTTCGCGCCGAAGATGTTTTTCCTTGACCTT
>PKVB01000093.1:29193-29467 GCA_003131365.1 Gemmatimonadota bacterium
AACATGGTGGCGGCGCCGGCCACTGGATTGCTCGATTTGTAATTTCTAGTGACGATGTGAATTGGCCTAGTGAAAAGCGCGGCCTTCTCAATCGCTGACACAAACATTTACGCCTCCCAGGGCGATACGAAAGGAAGGAGCTACGATTCTGCTCTGAACATTGGATCACAACTAATCGTGGCGAAAAGATGCGCATCCCTAGCATCGACCTTGACGCGCGTTGGCCAGATAAATTCTTGGTCTGCACAGTCAACACTGAATAAGCCGAATTCCG
>PKVB01000194.1:0-128 GCA_003131365.1 Gemmatimonadota bacterium
ACCATCGAGGTCTTCCGCGACCTGGGACTCGCGTTTGCGGGCGTGCTGGTGCTCATCTACGTGCTGGTCGTGGGGTGGTTCCAGTCGTTCAGGATTCCGCTGGTGATCATGGCGCCGATCCCGCTCAC
>PKVB01000194.1:220-18953 GCA_003131365.1 Gemmatimonadota bacterium
TGCTGGGCGGGATCGTGATGGTGCTCGATCCGATCTTCCAGGGACTGGCAGTCGCTCTGATGAGCGGTGCGATCGTCGCCACGGTGCTGACGATGGTCGTGGTTCCGCTCCTCTACTGGGAACTACGCCGCCGAGACGGCACGGAGGCCGCATGAAGCTGCTCCTGGTGATGTACAGCGGTAACCGCCCCGAACTGGTACCCCAACTTCTCGAGCACCAGGGAGTCCACGGCTACACCGAGTTGCGGGGCGCGCACGGTGCGGGGAGCAGTGGCCGTCGGGAGGGCACGCGGGCATGGCCCGGGGAGACGGCGGTATTTTTCTCGATGGTCGACGACGAACACGCCACCGACTTGATCGCAACGCTGCGCGAGCAGGGGGCCCGCTCGCTCCCCGGGGAACGGATCCACCTGGCGGAATTGCCGGTGGAATACTTTGGCTAGGAGACGATGAGATGTGCGACGACAAGATCATCCGGCGCTTTGCGGGCGGCTTCATCCTCGCCTCGGTGGCGCTGGGCTGGTGGGTGAGCCCGCTCTTCTACCTGTTCACGGTCTTCGTGGCAGTGAACCTGCTGCAATCGAGCTTCACCGGGTTCTGCCCGCTGGAACGGATCCTCGGCCGGGCGCGCCTCTTCGGGTGTGAGCCGCGGCGGGGCTGAGGGCTACTTCCGACTGCGGAGAAGCTTCCGCCTTCGGTCGAGATCCTCCTCCAGCCCGCCGCAGACGAGCTCGCACATTTTGAAGACCTGCGGGTCGGTGATGCGGTACCAGCTGGTGGTGCCCTCCTTACGGCGGTCCACATACCCCTGCTGGAGGAGCACCTGTAGATGCTTCGAGACGTTGGCCTGGCCACCGCCCGTGCGCTCGGCCAGCTCCCCGACCGAGCACTCGCCGCGCCGGAGCGCCTCGAGGAGGAGGAGCCGCATCGGCTCGCCGAGCGCCTTGAACCGCTCGGCGATGGCGGACGCGTTGGTGTCACTGAGTTCGATCATGCGAATCCCGGGAAATCACTTTACAACTACATAGTAAATACAACTAGGTAGTAATATAAGAATATTTGCCCGTCGGCGCCATCCCCACAGCAGATTCCCCGAGTGGCGCTGCTCGGGCTCGCCCTTTCGCTCACGATGGAGCACGGCTTTCTCGTGGATAGCATTACGTCAACGTGTGACGCCACTAACATCCGCCGGGAAGAACCGCCGACGGGCCCAAAGAGATACGTACACCAGGCCGATCAGCGCCGGTACCTCGATGAGCGGCCCCACCACCGCGGCAAGGGCCTCGCCAGAGCTGATGCCAAAGGTCGCGACGGCCACGGCGATCGCAAGCTCAAAGTTGTTTCCAGCCGCAGTGAACGAGAGGGAGGCGGTTGCCTCGTAGTTGAAACCCAGACGGCGCGAGAGCCAGAAGGCGAGCCCGAACATCACTGCAAAATAGACGAGCAGCGGCAACGCGATCCGAAGCACGTCTAGCGGAAGCTCGAGGATGCGGTGTCCCTGCATCGCGAACATGAGCACGATCGTGTAGAGGAGCCCAAGAAGTGCGGTGGGTCCGAACTTCGGCATGAACGTATCGTCATACCACGCGGCGCCCTTCTGCGCGACGAGCACCTTCCGCGTGAGAAAGCCCGCGACGAGCGGGACACCGAGGAAGATCCCTACACTTTTTGCGATCTGGCCAATGGAAACGTGAAGCGTCGTCGTGTCTGCGCCGAACCATTGGGGCACGACGGTGAGGAAAAGCCAGCCGAGTACCGAGTAGGTCAGGATCTGAAAGACGGAGTTGAGCGCGACCAGCACGGCGGCCAGCTCACCGGAGCCGCGGGCGAGCGAGTTCCAGATCAGCACCATGGCGATGCACCGTGCGAGCCCGATCAGCACGAGTCCGTTGCGGTAAGCCGGCATGTCCGGCAGGAAGAGCCAGGCGAGGCCGAGCATTACCAGTGGGCCAAGGACCCAGTTCAAGAGAAGCGACGTGGTCAGGAGCTTAGTATCGCGGACGTGTGCCCCAATGGTCTCATAGCGCACCTTGGCGAGCACGGGATACATCATCCACAGGAGTCCGATGGCAATCGGAACGGACACGCCCGCCAGTTTCACCCGGTCGAGCAACGCGCCGAGATCCGGGTAGACCTTTCCGAGGAGAATTCCGAGGGCCATCGCCGCGAATATCCAGAATGGCAGGAATCGATCGAGCGTAGAAAGCCGCTTGAGGATGGGCGCGTCGGCACCGTGTATCGAAAGAGCGGGCGGCGAAGCCGTCGCCATTCAGGATGCCCTAACCTTGGCGCGCGCCTCGGCCTCGACGCGCTCCCGATCCAGCGACTCGATGCCACGGAAACAAGTGCGCACGCAGTTGAGGAGATTTCCGTGCACGGCGTGCTCCGGTTTCGCGAGGCGATAGTGCGCAAACTTCCATTCGCGGGTCGCGTCGACGAGTCCCATCCGGCGCAGGTAGGCCAGATGACGCGACACGGCAGGTTGTGGCAGGCGGAGAATGTCGACGATATCGCAGACGCAAAGCTCCCCGGCCGCGAGGACGCTGAGGATACGGATGCGCGTCGGATCGGCAAAGCCCTTGAAAACCGCGTCGAGGTCATCGACCGTCGGAGCGGCGAGTTCTGATGTCATTGGAGTCGATCGTTCTTTTTTGTCATATTCGCTAGCACAATTATAATGTGCATAAGCGAATATGATCCGTCAACGCCAATGACTAGCCGATACCGGTGGTTCCCATGTCCGAGACAGTGGGTCTCCTCTCAACCTCCGGCAGAAGTTCGCCGCTGCACAGCCGGACGGAGGCGACCGCTGACCGATAGGTAGAGGAGCACAAGCACTGCCTGAAAGAGCATGAGCAGTCCCGCCAGCACCGGCGCCATCTCCATGTCGGCGTTGTTGATGTTGTGGATGATGCCCTGAATCAATCCGCCGGCGCCGACGCAGGCGGACAGGCCTTCACCGGCGAATAGCGCACCCGTGGCAAGGTCTCCCCAGCGATCGAGATCGCCGCGCAGGTACAGAATCGTGTAAGCGCCCTGGATGAGGAGCGAGCCCCCGATGAACAGCACGATGATCGGAACTCGCTGCCACATCGTTGCCCACGTAGCGATCAGTACAACGCCGCCGGCGCAGTTTGCGATCGATGCCAGCATCACGAGCAGTTTCAACATCAGCGTTCTCCGGCGTGAGTGTGCAGGGCTAACGCGATGCTACGCATTTTTGCCTTGGGCAATTCCCAGGTGCGGGCGGCGAAGTGGCGGTCAACGAGAGACGAAGCACAATCCGCTCTCTGTGAGGGTAGTGGCTCCAAAATAGGCCCTTACTTTGTGCTGTCAAGTACTTTGCAAGAGCGGGTAGTGGCCCGGTGTACCCCGGCCGTTCAGGCGGGGATCATTTCCCGCTCTCGACCGGTGCGCCCGCCGCCTGCCATGCGCGCCAACCGCCCGCCATCGACGCGACCTTGGTATATCCCATTTTCTGTAGATTGTCCGCCGACAGCGCGGAGCGAAAACCGCCGCCGCAATAGAGAATCAATTCGACGTTCTTGTCGGGAACGCGCTGCTCAATGTCGCGCTCGATCACGCCCTTCCCCATGTGCTCGGCGCCGCGCGCGTGTCCCGCCTCCCACTCGTTGTCCTCCCGCACGTCGATGAGCTTCGCCTTTCCACTCCCGAGCTTGCGACGCGTTTCATCGACATTGACTTCGCGGACGCGCGACTTCGCGTCGTCGACGAGCTTGAGGAATTCGGGGGAATGATTCACAGGCCCACCGGGGCGCGCTTGCCGCTCAGCTGCCTGAGTCCCAGTTGAGCGCTCCGCCGAGCGATGAGCTCAGCGGTCGCTACCGCCGCCGCGGACAGCGCCGCCCACGCCAGGGCCTGGGACCAGCTATCGCCTTTGTTGAAGCGGGGAGGCTCCTCGTCCTTCCAGGCGCGCCAGCCGCTCTCCAGTCCACGCTCCATCAGCCTCCCCGCCACCATGGCGGCCCCGGCCCCGACCAGGAGCCAGGTCGTTCGCCGCGAATTGCTTTTGCGTCTCACCAGCACCGTCCTCGAGTTGTCCGAAGAAATGAGGCAAGCGCGGTGCCGCTCCCCATTCGTGCTCAAGCCGCTCGCCGAAAACCCCTCTCTCTTCCGATCATTGAGAAACTAGACGTGGCAGCTCGCCAGTCCCCGCTTTTCGAGATAGCGCTGGTGGTAATCCTCAGCCGGATAAAACGTGGACGCCGCGGTGATTTCGGTGACGACCGGGTTGCGGAATCGACCGCTCGCCTGGAGTTGCGCCTTCGACTCCTCGGCCGCGCGCTTCTGCTCGGGCGTGTGGTAGAAGATGGCGGACCGGTACTGGGTGCCCACGTCGGGACCCTGCCGGTTCAGCGTCGTCGGGTTGTGATTCTCCCAAAACACATCGAGGAGCTTGTCGTAGCTCACCTCGGCGGGATCGTACGTCACGTGCACGACCTCCGCGTGTCCCGTTCGTCCGGTGCACACATCCCGGTACGTCGGGTTAGCCAGCGTGCCGCCGAGGTAGCCGACCAGGGCGTCCTTGACGCCGGGAGTGTTTCTGAACGTGACCTCGACTCCCCAGAAACAGCCCGCTCCAAAAGTTGCCAGCTCTGTCACCAGCCCTCCCGCTTTTTCAATGAATTGATGTGCGCGACGTGATGCCGTCCATGCCACGCGTATAGTCCAAGCAACTGCTTTAGTGTTGGTACCCGACCGTGTTCCGGATGCCGAAAAGTACGATTGAAGTCAGCGGGCTCCATCGACCGAAGGAGGGCCACCCAGCGGAGGTGCAGCGCGTCGAGCAGGTCGAGCGAGACTTCTATCGGCACCTTTCTCGAATCGGCGAGCTCGGCCCACGCGGCCTCGTCATACGGTTTGATCGTCGGCTCGTCTTCGGTGAGAGCGAGCTTGAAGCGCGTGTACGCGTTCAGATGGCTGTCGGGTACGTGGTGAACCACCTGCTTCACCGTCCAACCACCCGGGCGGTAGCGCGTGGCGATCTGATTGGGTGAGAGTCCCGCGACTGCGTGCCGCAGCGCACCAGGAGTCTCCGCGATCGCGGCGATCAGCATGGGGTAATCGGCCTCGTTGATCGCCGCGTCGAAATCGAACTTCCCGACTGGATAACGCAGGTCGATTTCCTGAACAGTAGTGGTCATGGCAGTTATGGCAATGAGTTAGGCGATTCGCTCCGGCATGTGCACCGCTACCGCGGATCCGTCCGCGATAAAAGCGGATGCGGGCACTCCGGAGATTATACTTGCAAACGGCTCGTCATAGAATTCCCCCAGCGGCCCCTCGAGCTCCCACCGCGCGTCGGTCCACACACGCCAGCGGGCGTGTTCGACCCGATACTCGATCGTTCCCCCGTTACGCTGTCTCGTGTAACCCCACCTTCGCTCGGAGAGAAACTCTTCGTCCGAGCCGGCCTTTATTTCCTGCGCGGGTCCATCGATGTGGAGCGCCAGGCGGCACCGCTCGCGCGGAGCGCCGAACAGGTATTCGACGCTCTGGAGCTCGCCGTCGGTGTCGACGATTGTGTGCTCCATTGGGACCGTTCGATATGGCTCGTTGTAGGTGAGCCTCGCGGTCTCGGCCACGAGCGGGAGCGGTACCATTTCGCGAATGAACACAACTCCCGGGCGCGACTCCTCTCCGACCCGCCGGACGTAGAAGCGGAGGTTCACTTCCTCGAAGTTCTGATGGAAGAGGGCGGGCACGCTCAGTATGCGTGTTTCGAGAAACAGGAACGCGACGAGACTCACGAAATGACGGCCGCCCCGATCATCGAGCTTCGTTCCCCTCGGAACGTGGGGCCTGAGGACGCTCGGATCCACCTCGAAGTTGAGCATCGCAACGTAGCGCCAATCCGCGGTCAGGAATGTTCCCGTCACCAGCTCATTCCTTTGCTAATTTGTTGACGCCACCGAATCTGCCTTCGCTGCAGTTTCCGATTCACGCTTTACCTGTTCCAGGACGCGCAGATGAATGCGGTGAAGTAGGAGCTCACTCATCGCGCGCCAATATCCCTGAGGGTATATCGCCACGTTGTACCAGGTGTGACCCTCGAGGCGGGTTNNTATCAGTCGAAACTCGCCGCGGGTGGACCGAAAATAGCCGTTGACGTGTGGCGCGTAAACTCGGCTGTAAATGCTGAGCTCGCGAAGGGGCGGGGGCTGCTCGACTACATCGAAAGCGAGTTGCCTCGGCGCGTCCCAATTGGTGATCGGCTCGACGAATGCGCCGGTCGAGAATTCACATCGCCGGATCGCGCCTCGTCCGCTACCCACGATCGTTGCGCTAATCGGATACGCGATGCCTGCTCGGAAATACCACGCAGGCTGCTCCCGAATCTCGTCGAACTGAACAACCCGTGTCCATACGACATCCGGAGGAGCCGCGACGTCGACGCTCGTAACGACTTCATACGTGGGTGCGACCGCGGAGACGTTTTCCATCAGCGCTCCGGTCGGCAACACGAATAAGGTCGCAGCAAAGCTGAGTCCCCCGCGGCTGCCTCCCGTCGCGATGGCGCGTCCAATCAATCCCCCCATGAGCGCCAGGATCGCCGCCATGGGAAGCGCCATTGCCAGGCACAACACTCCTTCGAGCGCGAACAGCAGAATCGCGCCTGCCACGAGCAAGAGGCTCAACCACACAACACTCGCCGTCTCCGCCGAGCTCCTGATAACTCGTCGGTTGAAGGCCCATCCGACAACCATCCCTTGGATGAACGGAGTCCCGATAAAGAGAGTCACGCCATAGGTATGGAACGCAACGATGCTTACCAGCACGGCCAGAAGCGCGACGGCAGTAGCGCCCAACAGGCCCATGAGTGCGCTTCGATACCGGTCCGCGGCTGCTTGATGGCCTGCGCTCGCGAGTTCCGCCGAGGGTGGCACGGATGGCAGCGTGGCGAACCATAGCATCAACGCATAATTCAGGATCGGCACGAAGAACCCTGCACACCAGGCGGGAGAGCGGCCCGCATCCACGGCGCGCCGCATCATCATCGTCACCCCGATCCAGATGAAAGGCAGCGCCCAGAGAACCAGGGCAAAACCGAGCCAGCTCGGAATCGCCGTGACCTTCGCCGACTTTATTGAGAAGAGTGGGATCAGATAATCCCAGGGCGTCCATACGACGTGCGCGACGAGATAGATCGCGGTCGCATCCACGACGTACTTGAGCAGCATCAAGCTGATTCCCGCCACGAGGTAGATGCGACGGTTGACCCTGCCGTGCAATCCGAACAGGGTCCGCAGCACTAGCTACAGCCTTCGAGCCACTTTACCTCGGGGAGGCGTCCGCCGCGAAACATCGTCACGCGCTTGCCATCAGTCTCGAAGACGAGCGCTTTTCCGGCGCGGGCGCTGTCGCCCAGCACGGTCATGTAGTGACCGCCCTCGATGTACTTGTGCGGCTCGACCTTCACTTCGTCCCCGTAGATGCTCTTTATGCGGTCTTCGGTGTCGCCGACCTTCGCGCCATCCTCGGTGGTGACAGATCCGGTATCGACGTCGATGCGCGCGATCTTGCCCTTCACCACCATCACGCTCACTCCCTCGGGTATGCCCGCGCCCACGGCTGGGAATACGAAGTCGCACTGCGGGTTCATGGTCGGGTTCTCGTTGAGAAGACCCATGTTGACCGCGTCGTCCAGGTTCATGCCGATCAGGATCTGCCCAAGTCCCTCTTCGCTGAGCGCGAGATCGCTGACGCTGTCGCGCGCGGCTCCGTTCGGTCCGCTTCGGCCCTTCACCGCCTTGTCTTCGTTTCTGCCGCACGCAGACGCGAGCAAAGCGAGAACCGTGATGAGCGCGATTGAGCCCAGTATCCGTCGCTGGCTGTTCATTATCGTCCTCCGCCGCCGGCCGCGTGGGCCGAGCGCCGAATAATTAAGTACCCACCTGATGGAATTTCTCCTGGTAGCGCTCGATCGATTCGTTGATGACCTTGGCGGCCACTTCACTCTTCTCCCAACCGACTATCTCCACGCGCTTCCCCTCGAGGTCTTTGTAGATATGGAAGAAATGCTCCACTTCCTTCAAATAGTGCTGAGAAAGATCGGCAATATCGAAATACTCGTGGTAATACGGATCGTGGCAGGGCACCGCGAGAATCTTGTCGTCGGGCTCACCCCGGTCCCGCATTCTGAGCACGCCGAGCGGGCGGCAGTCGATCTGGCACCCCGGAAAAGTAGGCTCGTTGATGCGGACGAGGATGTCCAGCGGGTCGCCATCCTCGTGCAACGTACGGGGAATGAGTCCGTAGTCGCCAGGATAGTGAACCGCGGAATAAAGAACCCGGTCCAGACGAATCATTCCCGTCGCCTTGTCCAGCTCGTACTTGTTCCTGCTGCCGCGCGGAATTTCGATCACCGCCGTCACGTTGTCGGGTGGATGCAACCCGGCCGGCAAATCGTGCCATGGATTGATCACGTGGTCACACGCTCCATGGTGCCCTTGTACTTCATCGGCTCTTCGTCAACGCCAAAATTGCGCTCGGCCAGCTCGGCGACGCGCTCCATCTGGGCGGCCGAGAGGTCCGGCTTGTCCGGCGCCGCGGCGAATTCCCGGAGCTGCTCCAGATCGTAGATATTGGGCAGCGTCGTAACCACTCGCGGCTCGGCTAGCAGCCATTTGAGCGCCGCCTGCCCCAGATCCATCTCGGTTGTCAGAAAATCGAGCGTGCGAATCTTCTTCAGGCCATTGGTGAGCCAGGAGCGCGGACGGTGCCGCCGGTGATCGTTGGCCGGGAACACGGTGTCTTCGGCGTATTTCCCTTCGAGCATCCCCGACGCGTGGGTGACGCGGACGTTGAAGCAGCAGTTGGGGGCGAATTCTCCGGCCGCTTCGATCATCGCGGTCCCGGGATGCTGCTCGAGCACGTTCCAGATCATTTGAATGGTCCCGATGTCGCTCTCCCGCTCGCACAGCTCCACCGCTTCGTACAGCCACCCTATCGCGGGGCCGAACGCAGCACCCCAGACGCCGATCAGCCCTTCGTCCTTCATCTCGCGAAGCGCCCGCCAGATCGCAGGGTCGCGCACGTGCTCCATCTTGATGTTGTGAAGCTGGAGGACATCGACGTGGTCGGTCTCTAGCCGCTCGAGGCACTTGTCGAGCGCGAAGCGCATGTAGTCGCGATCGAACTTCTGCGGCAGCTCGCTCTGTCCGCGACGCGCCGACTGCGCGGCGGGATCATAGATGTCGTATCCGATCTTCGTCGAGTACAGCACGTCGCCCCGCTTTCCGCCGAACGCACGCGCCAACTGCTTCTCGCCGCGACCATTGCCGTAGGTGTCGGCGGTGTCGAAAAAGTTGATGCCGAAATCCGAGTGAGCCGCGCGGAGCATCTCCACCGCTTCGTCGTCGGTCTTCTCGCCCCACCAGCCAGTGGAGAGGGTCCAGGTGCCGAAGCCGACCTCGCTCGCCTTGATGTCGGTGCCGGGGAACAGCCTATAGCGCATTTTCAGGTAGTTCGTTGGGGAGCGTACAATTTAACCGCGCGGGGACTAGCGCGCCCCCGCCCAGGCCGGTACGCCCTTCGCAGGCAAACAGCCCACTGCGCTGGCCAAACGATTATTTCAGTTTGCCAATCCAGTCGACGATCGCGGGCGTCAGCTCGGGAACGACCGGAATCGTNNAAGCTTCATCTGCACCATGCGGTCATCGGTGTTGGCCGCTCTGAAAACGTGGTTGGCGGCTGGAATCAGCACCAGTTTCGCTGCTGGCTGCGCCGCTTTGAGAGCGCGCGCGTCGGCCTCGCTGATTTGAATGTCTCGTCCGCCCTGGACGATCAGCACCGGAACTTTGACTCTCGCGATCTCGGCGGCCGGATCGTACTTCACCCAGCTCTGCATGAACTTGCGATTCGTCGGCTGCAGCAACGACCTGAGGCCAGGGTGAACATCTCCCGGATCCTCGCCGCGCAGGTACCGGGCTGCTGCCGAGTCCCATTTTACGATTTCCGCGGGTGGAAGCTGTTTGGAGATTTGCTCCCGCAGTACCGGCATGATCGGCCTGCCCGCCCCCGACATCATCACGATTCCAGCCGCGGGCGCGCCGCGATTCACGGCTTGAAGAACCAGCTCCGCGCCCTCGCTGTGTCCGATCAGAACGACCTTCGAGAACCTCCGGTCGGCGACAAGCTTTCTCGCGCCCGCGATTGCGTCGGCGATGAAATCGTCGATCGAGGTCGAGGGCAGATCCACTTTCCGGAGATTGTCGCCGATCACTCGCTTGTCGTAGCGAACGGACGCAATGCCGGCGTTGGCCAGTTGCCAGGCGAGGATGGCGTAGAGATTCGAGTTATTCTGCGCCCTCAACGCGCCGGCGGAATTGCCATTCCGGTCCGTGGGTCCGGAGCCGGCCACGATCAGCGCGACTGGGATCTTGCGGCTGTACTTGGCGGGGAGCGTAAGAGTGCCGGGCAGCGTCAGCGTCCCACTTTGAATCGTGAACGGCGTTTCGATCACGGTTTTCGGCGGAACGGTGTCGATCGCCGCCGCCGTCGCAGCCTGAGGTGGACCGCCGACTGCGCCCGTTGTCTGACCCCACACCGGCGTCACAAGGATCGAGCCGAGCGAAAGTGCGGCCAATGACGAAAGCAAGAAGAAGCTGATGGATTTCATGGACCTTTGAGAATGAGTTCGATTGTCGCGCCCACAGAGTCTGATATGAACGAGTTCGATGTGGCGCGCTCTACGTGACAAACCGCCTTAGCTGGCAGGGCTTGCCGGGGACTGCTCCCGTTTCCATTCGAGATAGGAGTAGATGACCACTGACGATATGGCGATGAGCACAACCCCAATGAGGACTACGTGGACCCACTGTGCCCACAGCAACGCCGCTATGGTGATGAGGAGCCCGCCTGCAACGAACACTCGTCCGCCAAAGCGGTGCGTTTTCTCCCAGACGCGGTCACTCGAGAGCGTCCACGGAGTCCTGATACCCACAAACCAATTCGGCCGCGCACGCGGAAGCAGATTCCCGATCACGATCAGGAGAATTCCAACCCCGAACGGAACTACACGCTGCATCGGAGCCGGATGACCAAGCCCCGCTCGCAGGAGGAGAATGTGCATGCCGAGCAGAAACAGCATCAACGAGTCGATGATGGCTTCGAACGCGTCGCCGAACTTGGCGTAGTTGGCCCCTCGCGGATCGATTGCCGGCAGGACACGTACGAACCCCCACATGGTGAGCAGAATCACTGGAGTTATCCACGCACCGAAAGCCCGGCTGCTCCAGCCATCCGGTTGTCCGTCCATGTTCCAGTGCGTAGGTATTGTCTCGGGAAGCCTCGGATAGACGACCGCCGATGCGACGACCGCTGCCGCAATGATTAGCAATGGGATCCATTTACGCATTTGGTCTCCGCGGCCGAAGCCACTTGATGAGATTCTCGACCACTTCCTGAAACACAGTCGTGTTCAGCTCGTACACGATGTGCTGTCCGTTCCGCTCGGCCAGGATCAGCTCTGCGTCCTTGAGCACGCTCAGGTGACGCGAGATGGTCGCCCAGCTGGTGCTGAACTTTTCGGCGATCTCCCCGGATGTGCGCGGTCCTGAGCGAAGCAGCTCGAGGATTTCCCGCCGGGTGGGATCAGACAGTGCGCGAAAAACGTCGTTCATGATTAGTTAGTTAATTAGCCAATCGTCTAATTATACTACGGCCTGGATATCCGTTCAAGTTTCGTTCGCGGAATCAGAGCTGCTTCGCGGCCTCGGTCGCGAAGTAAGTGACGATGAAATCCGCGCCAGCGCGGCGGATGCCGAGCAGCGACTCCATCATCACGCGCTCCTTTTCTATCCACCCGCGCTCAGCGGCGGCGCAGATCATCGCGTATTCGCCGCTCACCTGGTACGCGGCTACCGGATAGCCCGTCTCGGCCTTCACCCTCGAGACGATGTCGAGGTACGGACCGGCGGGCTTCACCATCACCGCGTCGGCGCCTTCCTGGATGTCGGCGAGGACTTCGCGCATAGCTTCCAGCGCGTTGCCGGGATCCATCTGGTAGCCGCGGCGGTCTCCCGTCTGCGGCGCCGACTCGGCGGCTTCGCGAAATGGACCGTAGTACGCCGACGCGTACTTCGCCGCATAGCTGAGGATGGAGGTGTCGATAAACCCCGCAGTGTCCAGCGAATTGCGAATAGCCTGGACTCGGCCATCCATCATGTCGCTGGGAGCAACGATGTCCGCGCCCGCGCGCGCATGCGAGAGCGCGGCACGGGACAGCAGCTCGAGCGTCGCGTCGTTATCGACCTCGCCGTTCTTCAGAACTCCGCAGTGGCCATGGTCCGTGTACTCGCACATGCAGACGTCCGTGATGACGACCACCTC
Organism: Gemmatimonadota bacterium; assembly: GCA_003131365.1. Lineage (GTDB taxonomy): Bacteria > Gemmatimonadota > Gemmatimonadetes > Gemmatimonadales > Gemmatimonadaceae > UBA4720. Next base: position 12,574 of record PKVB01000194.1, read on the forward strand.
AGGAATCTCTTTCTTGAGCGCGCGAACTCCCATCTGCACCGCGCCCTTCTCATCCCATGCTGCCGAGCCCGTCGCGTCTTTCGTCTCGGGCACACCGAAGAGGATGATGCCGCCGACCTTCGCCTTTGCCGCAGCTTCCGCGTCGCGAAGCATCTCGTCGACCGAGGTCTGGTTCACGCCGGGCATAGATCCAACCGGGCGACGAAGTTTTTTCCCATCGCGCACGAAGACAGGGAGGACCAACTGCGACGGCGCGAGGTGCGTCTCGCGGACGAGGTTTCGGAGGGCGGCGGTCCGGCGCAGGCGGCGCGGACGATATTGCGGAAAACTGAACACGCTTACTCTGGTTGCGGGGCGGGAAGTTTGGATAGTTGACGAAGCTCGACGAGGAGGCTGCTACCCCCACGAGACCGGATTTCGGCGGCGAGCGCCTCGCCGGTTGACTCGGGAGAGCGCGGGTCGAGCACGCGGGATCCACGCACAATGTGCCTGCCGCTCAGGTCCGAGAGCATACCATATAGTGTAGGTACGCCGCCAGCGTCGCTCACGAGGGCGCCGATCGGGACCTGGCACCCGCCGTCGAGGGCCGCCAGGAAAGCGCGCTCGGCCCGCGTCGCTGTAGACGTCGGCTCGTGATCGAGCGGACGCAAAAGTTCTTTCATCCTGGTGTCATCGAGCCGCGTCTGAATTGCGATTGCGCCCTGCCCAGCGGCGGGCAGCCAGTCGGGAGGTTCGAGAAACGCGGTGATGCGTCGCTGTACCTCGAGCCGAATCAATCCGGCGGCGGCAAGAATTGCGGCGTGAACCGTACCGCTCTCGACCTTGCCGAGTCTGGTCGGAACGTTGCCGCGCAGCTCCGCGACCTCCAGATCGGGCCGGCGCGCCAGCAGCTGAGAGCGACGGCGCAGGCTGGATGTCCCCACGCGAGAGCCGGCCGGCAGATCGTCCAGATTCTCGGCGCCCGTTTGCCGATTAACGACGAGCACGTCGCGCGGGTCTTCCCGCTCGAGCTGCGCGATGATCTCGAGATCATCAACGGAGTCCGTCGGCAGATCTTTCAGGGAATGCACCGCGCAATCGATCTTGTTCTTCGCGAGCGCGACCTCGAGCTCGCGGGTGAAAAGACCCTTCGCGCCGATCTCGCTGAGCGGCTGGTCGAGTTTCTTGTCGCCGGTGGTCTTGAACGTGATGATCTCCGACGCGATCCCACGCTCGAGCAGCGCGCTCTCGACGAGCCGCGCCTGCCGCATCGCAAGCTCGGAAGCCCTCGTGCCGATTCTCACGACGGCGGGATCTATCTCCCGCTTAGAAGGCACTGGAGACCGATGACGCAAGAGCGTCGAGCGTCGATTCTTTCGCTTCCACCTTCACCTCGATTCCCGCTTCTCGCAGCGCCTCGGATGTCCGCCCTCCTATGGACGCGGCGGGAACGCGCAGTGCCAGCTCTTCTCCGACAGCGGCGACATATCCCCTCACGGCAGAGGCCGAAGTGAACGTGACGAGGTCCACCTTTCCGGCTTCGATGGCTCGCGCGAGCTTCTCCGCGCCCTCGCCGTCCACGATCGAACGGTACGCCTCTATCACCGTCACCTCGGCATTCATTTCCCGCAGGCCCTTCGGTAACACATCGCGGGCGCCCTCCGCGCTTACGTACAGCACCTTGTTCCCGGCGACATCATCGCGCGCGCGCATCATCTCCAGCAATCCCTCGGCGACGAAGCGATTCGGAATCACGTCCACAGTTATGCCGTGCTCGAGCAGTGCGCCCGCCGTCGCGGGACCGACCGCGGCAACTTTGAGCCCGGCGAGCGCGCGCGCATCCCTGCCCCCGCCGAGGAGCTGCTCCCAGAAAATCGAGATCGCATTCTGGCTGGTGAAAATCAGCCAGTCGTAGAGCGACAAGCGGCTGATCGCCGCGCGCAGGGGCTCGAGCTCCAGGCGCACGATCTGTGTCGCCGGCATCTCGATCACGTCGGCGCCGAGCTCGCTGAGTTTTTCGCTCAATGCCGGCGCCTGCTGTGTTGCGCGCGTCACCACGATCCGCCTTCCGAACAGGGGCCGCCGCTCGAACCAGTTCAGCTCGTCGCGCAGCACGACTGACCACCCGATCACGATGATCACCGGCGCGGTGATGTCTTGCTCCGCTGCTTTTGCCGCGATGGTCTCGATCGTCGCCACGACAGTGCGTTGTTTGGGATGCGTTCCCCACTGAATTGCGGCGGCGGGGATGTCGGAGGGCATTCCGGCTTTGATCAGCGTATCTGCGATGGTGGCGAGAGTCTTCGTTCCCATATACAAGACGAGCGTCCCGCCCGCTTTCGCGAGAGCTGTCCAGTTGGTCTGAGTGCTCGGCTTGGTGGGATCCTCGCTTCCCGTCACGAAGGTCACCGATGTCGCCAGAGTGCGGTGCGTAACCGGGATTCCGGCGTAGGCAGGCGCGGCGATTCCGGCCGTAATTCCCGGGACGACCTCGAACGGAACCGAGGCGTCGTTCATCGCCTGCGCTTCCTCGCTGCCGCGGCCGAACACGAACGGATCCCCGCCCTTGAGACGCACGACGCGCTTTCCTTCGCGTGCGAGCTTTACGAGGAGCTCGTTGATCTCTTCCTGGGTTACCGAGTCCTTCGACCCGCCACGCTTGCCGACGTAGTAGAGCTCGGGCCTTCCAGTGGTTTTCGCGCCCGGAGGGAGCAGCGCGGAATTGGCGAGCGCGTCGTAGACGACCGCATCAGCCGAGTCGATGAGCTGCTTGCCTCTTACGGTGATGAGACCGGGATCACCGGGCCCGGCACCCACGAGAAAAACTTTTCCCCCCGTCACCCCTGCTCCGTTCTCGCCTCTGGTCACAAGCCTGCGCGCTTTGCCCACGCCTCGTACTCAACGGGGGAGATCTCCGATGGCTTGATCTCGCTTCGTCCGCCCCAGAACACGTTCGTGTACGAGATCGGAATGCCAGCTTCCTCGAGATGCCTGTCGATCGCCACCTTGTGCTCCAGCACCAGCTGCTTGTCGGTGCCGTGCGCCACCGCCATGACGTTCACGTTCGCGAACTCGGGTCCGCCTTCGCGCCAATATGCGTGCGTGAGAATGTGATGGCGGCCGATTTCCTTGCCCGCCTCGATCTCTCTGCCGGCTGGCACTCTCCAATGGAAAAGCGCGTTGTACCTCGTCACACGCTCCCCTCCCGCCGATGGCTTCACGTGCTCGAGGAAGGTCGAGAATCTCCCGATCACTTCGCGCGCACTCAATGAGCGAGCGATGCGAATGAAGTCGTCGGGCGACACTCCCGCTTCTGCCGCCCGGCCGCGCCATGGATTGGGCGCGATCTCCTCGACTTGGAATTCACGCTTGAGTGCGGTGAGCACGCGCCACTCCAGCGGGGAAAGCTCGACGATGTTGGTGTCGAGAACGCGTCCTGGCTCATCGCTTCTCGAGCCCGGCTCCATGCCGCGGCGACGCACGTGCCCGACACCAAGCGCGAACAGGCGCTTCGCGGGCATGATTCGGAACGCGTCTGCGCCGACCTTCCCCGCCAGGAACTCGCAGTGCCGCTGCATCGAGAATCCCTGCGGCACTTTGAGCGTCGTCCACAACCTGTAGATCGAGCCCGGAGTCTCAGCATCGGTCGAGCGAATCACCACGTGCCCCGAAAATGGATCCTCCTTCACCATGTAGTTGAAGGCGGGGTCGAGATTGTCCGCGTCAACGCGCCACGCGACGAGCGCGCCGGGCGCAAGGTTCGTCGCCATCAGCGTCTGCCTGATACGCCTGACGACACCGGCAGACAGCATTGCGCGCAAGCGTTCGATGACCAAGTCCTCGGAGAGATCGGTCGCCAGCCCAATAGCGGCGAACGGCTCTTCGACGAAGCCGGAGATGCGATCCTCCGACACCGCGAGGATGCGCGCGTTGACGGGATCTGAGATCTCCGTCGGAATCGTGGGTGATGCGAACAGGTTGGCCCCCATTATTTCGCTTGCACGCGCTTGCGCCTCAGATAGATGCTCAGTGCGTACGCCGCGTATATACCGAGCGCGATCGTGTAGGCGGCGTGAAAGTACGCTGATGTCTCAGGCATCGTGGTCAGTCCTCGCGGCTGCCGCATCCCTCTCGGCAGCATAGTTATAGCGCGCGCGCACGAATGCGAAATAGAGGAGCGTGAACGACACCAGCGAAAGCATCAGCGTTATCAGCATTTCAATCGGAAGCGACGGTGCGCTCGGCTTTCCCACGATTGGCATTGGGTGCATCGTGGCGAAGAGGTAAACGCTCAGGTGGATGAACGGAATGAGGAGCGCTCCAAGGATGCCGAGGACCGCCGAATAGCGGGCGCGAAGCTCCGGCGACTCGATTGCGCCGCGCAGAACGATATATGAGACGTAGATGAACCACAGAAAGAGCGTCGAGACGAGGCGCACGTCCCACCACGCCCAGAAAGTCCCCCAGATCGGTTTCGCCCAGAGCGGCCCGGTGATCAGGACCACGGTAGTGAAGACTACACCGACTTCGGCGGAGCTTTCCGCGAAGCGATCGAGGCGTGGGTCGCGGAGCCAGAGATAGACGCCGCTCGCGATCGCCACCAGAAAGAATGCGAGAAACGCTACCCACGCCGCCGGAACGTGAATGTAGAAAATCTTTTGCGCTGCTCCCTGCCTTGCCTCGAGCGGCGTGAAGAACACCGCCCGAATGACTGTGCCGATCACCGCCGCGCCGGCGAGGGTGGGAAGCCAGGAGATCTTCATGTCGATGTGAGGGGCATTTCGCGCGATTGCGTCGGCGACGATATGCCACCGACACAACAATTTAAGCGACGCTGCAGGACTGTGCCTGCAAGTAAGCTGTCTTGAAACTACAAACTGAACGCAGTTGCTCTAGTCTTCAACCGTAAACGGGTACGCCAGAGTGCATGCCGCCACGAACACAATGTCGAACGCCAAAAGCAGCTTGAGCCACGCCCCCACCTCGATGACAGGACGTCCGCCCAATAGCTTCGCCGTCGCCTGCGCCGCGGCGATCACGATCGGCACGAAGAATGGAAGCGCGAGCATCGGCAGCAGCAGCTCCGCGAGCCGTGTGTTGACGGCCATCGCGCTGAACAGTGTTCCGACGGCGACCAGGCCAATGGCGGCGAGAATGGCGATCGCGATCAGCGGGCCGGCCACGTCGCCCAACCGCAGATTGTAGAAAAGCGCCAGCGCCGGGATCGCGATCGCCTGCACAGCGCCCACGAAAATGAGATTCGCAATCGCTTTCCCCAGGAAAATCGCCTCCCTGCTCGTCGGCGACGCCAGCAACCCGTCGAGGGCGTGATCCGCCGCCTCGACCCCGAACGAGCGATGCAGCCCGAGCAGTCCGGAAAAGGTGAAGATGACCCACAGCACGCCGGGCGCGAGATCCGTAGCGGTCACTGCCGTTGGATCCCACGCGTAGTAAAAAATGACGAGCCCGAGCAGCGCGAATATCACGGCCGAGAAGAACGCGGAGCGCGTACGGAATTCGATCGAGAGGTCCTTGCGGGCGATGAGCCACGCCGCGGAGAGAATGTCAGCCATTCGCCGCCAGCGCCTCGCGGTATGTGGCTGCGTAGGAGCCGGCGTCGATGCGCTCGGCGGAATCGTAGCGCAGGAACTTCCCGCGCTGCATCACCGCCGCGTGCGTCGCGAGCGAGAGCCCTTCGGCGAGATTGTGCGTCACCACAATGATCGCGGTCCCGGCCGAGCGCAGCTCACCGAGAAGCGCCGTGAGGGCGCGGGCGCCGCTTTCGTCGAGGCCACTGTACGGCTCGTCGGCCAGCACGAGCTGCGGGGAATGCACCATCGCCCGCGCGATCGACACCCGTTGCTGCATGCCGCGGCTCAGTGAGCGGATCGGAGCATCCGCCCGCTCCAGCATCGACATGCGTCGCAGCGAGTCCTCGACGCGCGCGCGGGAATCGCGGATGCCATATAGTTGGGCGGTAAATGAGACGTTCTCGCGTGGCGAAAGCGCTTCGTAGAGCATGGTGTGGTGTGAGATGAGTCCGATCCGGGAACGGACCAAGGGTCCGCCGGGAAGCTGGATGCCCGCGACGCGCGCGCTCCCGGACGTCGGCCTGAGCAGANNGCGCCAGTAGAGATTGCTGAGGGCATTCGCCTAGAACTTGCCACTCTGGCGAGAGCGGCGCAAAACGCTATATCCTTGCGACTCCGCCAACTCGGCGGCTAACAACTACTTCGCGCCAATGACTGACATCGACGTCCTTCTTACGGAAACCCGGAAGTTCGAGCCTCCCCCGGAGTTCAGGCTCGCGGCCAACGTCCCGTCGCCCGACATCTACGACGAAGCCGCACGTGACCCCGAGAAGTTCTGGGCCGAGCAGGCGCGACAGCTGGAGTGGATCA
>PKVB01000118.1:0-5188 GCA_003131365.1 Gemmatimonadota bacterium
GTCGCCGAGCTCGAGGAAGCGCGCGCGTTGGGCTCGCTCTACAAGCAGGGATGGCGGCCGAAGCGCACCATCATTTACGCCGCTTGGGATGGAGAAGAGCCCGGCCTGTTGGGTTCAACCGAGTGGGCGGAGACACACGCTGACGAGCTCAAGGCGCATGCGGTCGCCTATCTGAACAGCGATGGCAATGGCAGGGGATTCCTCGGTGTGTCGGGATCGCATTCGCTGGAGAAATTCATGAATGGCGTCGCCACGGATGTCGAGGATCCCGAATCAGGAGTGAGCGCCTGGAAGCGACTGCAGGCATCGAGGATCCTCAACGGGTCTGCGGATGTGCGCCACGAAGTCCGTGATCGCGAGGACCTTCGGATCGGCGCTCTCGGATCAGGATCGGACTATTCATCGTTCATCGACCACCTCGGCGTCGCATCGCTTAACCTTGGATACGGCGGAGAGGACGACGGCGGGATCTACCATTCGATCTACGACGACTTCTACTGGTTCACGCATTTCAGCGACACGTCTTTCGTCTACGGTCGTGCGCTTGCCCAGACCGCTGGCATTGCGGTGTTGCGCCTCGCGAACGCAGACGTGCTTCCTTTCGCGTTCACGAATCTCGCGGAAACCATCCAGACATACGTCAAGGATCTCCAGTCTCTGCGCGATAGGCGGGCGGAGCAGATCACCGAACGCAACCGACAAATCGAGGATGGCGTTTTCAAGCTAGCCAGCGACCCGCGTGATCCAGTGACTGCTCCTCNNCACGCCGCTTCGCGGTATGACAAAGCCTACAGTCGCGCCGTGAGCGAAGGACGCACTGCTGTCGCGAAGGGTGTGAACGAGCGACTAGTTCAGGCAGAGCGCGCGCTCACATCGACGGAAGGCCTGAAGAACAGGCCGTGGTATGTACACATGCTCTATGCACCCGGGTTTTACACAGGCTACGGTGTGAAGACGATACCGGGCGTCCGCGAAGCGATCGAACAGGGAGAGTGGCGGGACGCGGATCGTGAGNNCCTGATCCGCTGGTGAGTGCTATGCTACGCGAAGTCAGTAAGTGGCTTGGTAGTTCAACCGAAAGCCTCGGCCCGGTTCCGGGATAAAATCCTTGATCACGGAAAGATTATTTCGGTAAACCCGGTTGAGCACGTTGTCGCAGTGGAAGCTGATGTTGTTCAAGACACGTTGCCGCGCAAAGCGCATCCCGATTCCGAGATTCGCCACAGTATATCCGGGAGTTGGGGTGTCGCCCTCGCCCAGTCGCGATTGCCGCGCTGCCACACGCGTTTCGATCACACCCATGTAGGTTCTGTCCTGATATGTCGCCCGCAACAGGCCTCTTAGCGGAGGCGTGAAGGGCAGCGGCACATTCTGTCTGGTGTCCTCGGCGTTCACGTAGTCAGCGCCTGCCCTGAGCGCGAAATACTGAGCTGGCTGGACGGTTACGCTCGCGTCAACACCGTACAACCGGGCGTTGGTAGCACCGAACTGACGTACCGGAAAACCCTGAATTACGTCGCCACGCAGGAACCCGTAGATGTAGTTATGGATGCTGTTTGCATAAGGCGATAATTCAAAGGACACGTTTGCGAAGTTGCCTTTGAGCGACGCGTCCACGCCCAATCCGGTTTCCGGCTCGAGCTCCGGCGTGCCGATGGTGTAAGTGCCACTTGGCGCATCGAGTCCGTTCGCGAACAGCTCCTGAACGGTGGGTGCGCGAAACGCTCGCGCCAGGCTCAACGATCCCGTCAATTGCGGCGTGAGCTGTTGAATCGCGCCGAGCGAGGCCGTCAGAGCGTTGGAAAGTCGGGAGGCGTTGAGCGTCTGGAAATTCGGGTCAGTCGACTGCGGATCGGGACGTGTCTGGATCTTGTTGTAGTCGTACCGCAGGCCAGCTTGCAGCCGGGTCTTTTCCGCAGCGGGATATTCTTCGTAAGCGTACGCCGCAAATCCGCTCGTGCGCGAGTTCGGACCCAGCGGCTCGTCACCCTGGATGATCATGTTCTCGATGTTCGTCCACAACCCCAGCGTGCCCTGGAGCTTGCCGAATGACTGCTGCTGCAGCTGCAATACGCCGTTGAACTCCCGCTTGTGGAAATGGGTTGCCTCTGGATCGGAGACCCCGCTTGCATCTTGTGCCGTTGGGAATTCGGAGTGGTTGTAGTCGTTGTAGCTCGCGTTGAGCTTTACCCGATCTATGAATCCGAATCCGCCGTTGAAGAGGCTGCGGAACTCGAGAGTGTTTCGCCGCTGCGCGATACGTGACGTAGTCGGGGGTACGTTCGCAAAATCCGGGTTGGGCGGCACGCCGGGTATGCCGTAGTTCACCTCGAAGTGTTTGCCGCCGATACCGACTGATCCGAAGTCACTCTGGTATGCGTAGCCGAGACCTGCTTCGCCACTATGGTCGAATGTCTGAGGCATCCGGTCGAGGTTGAAGACCGTGCCGGTCTCGGGGTCGGTATAGTTCCCCGAAGGAATCCGGATATTGCTGGACCTGACTCCTCCAGCCGACATCCGAAAGGCCTGTTTTCCCTGGGTGTAAACGTTGTTGATATATCCTGCACCCTCGCCGCTCACCGTGTTTCCTTCGACTACTGCCGTGCCTGAAACAGGATGATCAGACAAGGCAGGGACGATATCGGTGATCACGTTCACAATTCCACCGATCGTGCTGGGACCGTATAGGATAGTTGCGGGCCCGCGAACCACGTCGATCTGCATAATGCCGATTGCCTCGATCGGAGTAGCATGCGCGGGATCGAAAGTCGCCAGGTCACCCATGCGAAGGCCGTTTTCGAGAATCAGCACTTCGTTGTCGCCAAGGCCTCGCAGAATGGGTCGTGATGGTGCCGACCCGAGACTACGAACCGCGACGCCTGGAAGATCTGAGATCTTTTCCGCGAAGCTTGTCCCTGGGCTGTTCTGGAATTCCACCAGCGACTTGGACGCGGTCGATTGATACTGCTCGTCCGAAGTCCGTGCGGTTGGCGATGCGGAGACTATGACCTCTTTTAAGTGGATCGCAGATTCCCTGAGATTGAACGATACCCTCGCAGTGCCGCTCGTCACGCTGACAGTGTCGGTCGCAGACGCGTACCCGGTGACACCGACGTTCACTCTGTAAATCCCTTTGGGAATATCGGAGAAGGTGAACTGACCTTCTGCGCCCGTATGCTCGATGCGATCAAGCTCGAGGAGCCGGACCGTCGCGCCAACTATGGGTCTCCCCGCGGTCTGAACCGTTCCGGTGACTGTTTGGGCTAGAAGCGCAGTCGGCCACAAGAGCAGCAAGCCGAGCAAGATAGAAGTCGCGATCAAAGTGCTTCGAATCGCGCTCGTACGAACCGCTCGTGCGGACATTTCTGCCTCGTTCTGGTTTTACTGCGGAGAGCGTAGGCGTTAGGTCTGCCGGAACGAAGTCGTGAAGATCTCCGCGCGCGGCGGGCAAACATCGCCAGTGGCTAGGGACGGAATCGAACCGCCGACACGCGGATTTTCAGTCCGCTGCTCTACCAACTGAGCTACCTAGCCGAATCGGACTCAGCGTCCGGATGGAACAATTAAAGCGCCTCAGTGCTCCTTATCAACCGGTAGCACGAGCTACTTGGACGATGGCGCCTTGCCATGAGTTGCGGTGATCACCGACTTCACGCCGCCGCGAACATTGAAGTCGCCGACGACGCGCATCCACTTGGGCTTCGAGCTCGCCACCAGATCATCCAGAATCCGGTTCACCGCCCGCTCGTAGAAGATCCCGTCGTTTCTGTAGCTCCACAGATAGAGCTTGAGGCTCTTCAGCTCGATGCATTTCACCGCTGGAACGTAGGTGATACGAATCGTTCCGAAATCGGGCGCGCCTCCCGTGAGCAGCGCGAGCTCCTCGGCGTCGCTCTCGATGCCGCCGAGCGGGCAAAGGGACGTGAACTCCGAGCAGTCCATGTGGATCTCGTAATCACGGCCGGCGTAGGGATTGTCGAAGACTTCGAGGAGCTCTGGCTTTGGCATCGTCGAACGATGCACACATGGACCCCGCGGATCAATCCGCGGGGAGATCTCCAAACCTCACAACTCAGAGCGGTGTCGCTATCACTCGTCCCGCAGCTTTCGCGACATCTCCTCGAGCAGTCGCCGCTCGTCTCTCGTCAGGCTTTCGATCCCCAGCTGAGAGATCTTGTCGAGCACGCGATTCACCTTCGCCGCGTACTCCTTCGGTGTTTCCTGCCGTGGCACCTGCTGCACCGGCTTGCTCTCGCGAAGAATGATCGCGTTGCTGCGCGCGACCACTTCGTCCACGCCGCCCGCGCGATCGCGCATTGGCGGTCTACCGCGTGGAACGGCACGCGGCATGTCCTCTGATTCATCCGGAACTGCGGACACCCAGCCCCTCACCCGATTGATTCCACCCATCGAGTAAAGCCTGAGGAAGATCCACCCGAACGCCATTCCGCCAAGGTGAGCCGTCCAGTCGATCCGCGAGCCCGGCGACAGGGCAAAGATGATGTTCATTGCGAGCATCGCCGCGATGAGCCAGCGGGATCTCATTGGAATGACGCCGAAGAGATAAACCTCTTCGTCGGGCCACCGGAGCGCGTATGCCACGAGCACTCCACTGATCGCGCCCGAGGCTCCGACGACTGATGAATGCTGCGCAAAGACGAGGTGCGCGATCGCTCCACCTAATCCGCACCAGAGATAGAACCAGACGAACGTGCGGGTTCCCCATTCGTGTTCCAGTCGGGGGCCGAACATCCAGAGCGTGAACATGTTGAACGCGAGATGCGCGAGCCACGCGTGCACGAACATGTACGTGACTACCGTCCACCAGGTAGCCGGGAAGCGGGCCGGATCGAGGGCGAGCGCCGAATACACCGCATCCGGTCCAAACAGCGTCAGCTGCAGGAAATACACGCCAATGTTCAGCGCCAGCAGCCACTGAACAGCGCGCGTCATGCGCGGAGATTCGGGTGTGTCGTATAGCTCGCTCATGCAGACCTGCGACTAAGAGACCTACAACCTAAGACCCAGGGCACGGCCAAGGGTTCCTCCCGCGAAACCTATTCGAGAGCGAGTCTTACGATCCGCTCACACAGCTCGGGGAAGCTGATTCCCATTGCCGCTGCGCCCTGTGGTATCAGACTGAGCTCGGTCATCCCGGGCAACGTGTTAGCCTCGAGACAGTAGAATT